>NZ_JAYFER010000628.1:0-30480 GCF_055795065.1 Lyngbya sp. CCY1209 | reverse complement strand
TAGGGGGATCATCCGGATCTCATTCGAGCGAAAACCGCTGTATCTGTCCTCTCACAACTCCAACGGCGCGATCGCAAGTATCGCGATCGCTTATTTGCATTTATCAATCATCGGTGAGGATGTCGGCGTTGAGGCAATAAATGGGCAGGCGTTGCGGGGATTCGCCGGTGAGAAGGAGGTTACGGCGTTTTAGGCGGCTTTGGTGGCGGCGCAAGTAAGGCTATACTATAATTAATCAGAGCTTAAAATCAGGAAGTAATCCAAATGACCACACAACAATTATTAGAAAAATGGCAGAGTTTAGATCCTGAAAAACAGCAACAAGTGCTCGCCTTTATCGATGCCATTTCTCAAAACCAAAAACCGACTGAGCCGAGTTCCCCACTCGGAGAAAAATTAAGGAAAATTCGCCGAGAAATCATAGAATCTGGGATACCTTTGTTAACCCCAGAAGAAATCCAACAAGAAAAAGCCGAACGTCGTGGAGGCTATGTAGACTAATAATGATCCGAACATTTGTCGATGCTGGAGTGTTAATTTATGCGGCTCGTGCTGAAAATGAAATAGCTGAACTCGCTTTACAAATATTAGAGGATAACCAGCGAGAATTTGCGTCTAGTATTTTCCTGAAATTAGAGGTTTTGCCAAAAGCTATTTATCATCAACAAAGTAGCGAGATCGAGTTTTATGAAACTTTTTTTGATGCAGTTGTTTACTGGGCGAACGATATCAACACTATCATTGAACAAGCCTATCGAGAATCTAGCCAATTTGGACTGGGGGCGATGGATGCTTTGCATATTGCGGCGGCAGTCTCAGTTGGAGCAACGGAATTTATAACCAATGAAAAATCTCAAAAGTCAATTCATCGAACTCAAAGTATTAAAGTCATGTCTATATTGTAGCTTGTTAGACGGAACAACCAATGGAAACTGCACAGTTGTTTATGAGTGGCGATAACCAAGCGGTTCGCTTGCCTCTAAGTTATCGTTCACAACTCCAACGGCGCGATCGCACCCAATTTTTCCTGCAAAATAAACCGCAAAATCGATTGCGTCACCACCAACAAACCCAGGCGAAATCGGGATAATTCAAAATCGTTTAATTTCACCTCACCCCAAATTGGACAGCGGCGAAAAAAGCGATCGCACCCTTCCGCCAATCCCGCTCCCACCGTTTCCCACCGCAACTTTCGGGGGGGGAAATAACAGATATCGACTGTATTAATCAATTGTGAAATTAGTTCCATTTCTGCCCGATCGCGCGATCGCAACTTCCCCGCATCGTCCAGCCAGGGAACGGCGGCGGGTTCCGCCCATTTCCACAACTTCGGGGCGATCGCCGGGTCGGGTTCGGCGAGGGTGATGAGGCGATCGCGGTGTGCCATTCGCAGCAGAGAACAGCAGCGGGCGTGGGCGTATTGAATTGGAAAAAGGGGAGAATCAAGGGAATCCGAATCGCGAGAATAACCCGTTTCTGGAAAGGGAATTTGCGTCATTTTTTGCAGCCAGTCCGCCACCGCCGCATCGGTGAGGTCGAATTGCATCATCCCCGACTCCAACACCGTGGCGATTATCCCCGATTTTTCCATTTCCGGTGTTGCGATCGCTCTCCCGAGCTCCACGGGCGATCGCGACATCTCCGCCGCCAATTTTAGCGCGATCGCCGAAATATAGCGAATTGTGGTGATATCCCTGACGCGGGCAATGGGAATGTCGGCGGACGAAATCTCCTCCGCGACGGCCGAGCGGATGTGGCGGATCAAAATTTCCTGAATGACCGGAATTCCCATGTACGGTTGCTCTCAAGCGATCGAATAATTCCCCAAAAAGCCCGGAAATCACCTGAGAAATGCGGACAATTGCCGCGATGCCCTTCGGGTTGTACCAAATGCGATGTGTTTTTTGTTACATTAGATCCAACTTAGCTCAGGTTGATATACATGAGGTGTAATCTCACCCTCCTCCGAGTGGTCGCCACTCCCAACAGACAGGTCTGTTTGACAACTTAATCTCCGGCTGGAAGATGTTCCTATGCAGTCAACTCCTATCGTGTCAGAGTCCCCCCGCCCGTTTTTAACTTGGCAAGAAATCACAGATTGGGCACAAGAGCATTATCGCTGTCGGTCGTTCGCGAAAGATGAGCGCATCCCCGCCCGACCCGGACTCCTGTACCTGGTGCAATCGGGCGCCATCCGCCTGGTCGGAAGTACCCAAGCGCGGGGAAAATCGGGGAAACCCCGGCGACGTCGCAACCTGGAAGAAGCCTTTCTGGGGTTCGTGGGTAAGGGTCAGCCCTTTGAACTGATCGCCCAGTCTCCGTTTACACTTCACGCCTACGCCCACACCGAAGATACCAGCATCGTGTGGATGTACTGGAACGATCTGGACAACTGGCCCCAATTTCGGCGGGACGTTCTCGACGCCTTCCGCTACCAACACCAGCGGAAACTGCTGTGGCTCAGTACCCTCGGCCAGCGCCGCACCCTCGATCGCCTGTTGGGATTCATCACCCTCCTCATCGAAGAATACGGGGAATATTATGCCAGCGGCACCGGGCCCGACGCCGTGCGGGGCTACCGCCTGCCCTGGCCGCTGACCCACTCCCAAATCGGCAGCGCGATCGGATCGACGCGGGTGACGGTGACGCGCCTGATGGGTCAACTGCGGCAGCAAGGTTTGATTTATATGTACGGCGAGAGTCTGATCTGTCTGCCCGTCGAACCCGAAGACGAATCTTGAATCCCCAGGGCGATCGCGCGATCGGCTAAACTGGAGAGCAGAATTTGACGGGATGGAAACGGGTTCATGACAAACGCTTCGAGACGGCAGTGGCAAACCCCGGTCGTGGGGCTATTCTGCATGATTTTGGTGGCGCTGGGCGGCTGTTCGCAAACCGCTCCATCTTCGGATTTTGAACAGCAAGTATTGCAAGTGATCCGCGACAACCCCGAAGCTATCCTGGAGTCCGTGCAGGCCTATCAGGAACAGCAAAAAAACCAACTCAGCGAGGCGCGGGGTTCGTTTTTGGAGAAAATGAAAGAAAATCCCCGAGCCGTGATCGGGGATTCTCCCACTACCGGCGCGGCGGACGCAGAGATCGTGCTGGTGGAGTTTTCGGATTTTCAGTGTCCCTTCTGCGCCCGCGCCCACGACACCGTCAAACAATTTATGGACAAAAATGGCGATCGCGTGACGCTGGTGTACAAACATTTGCCCCTGGCGCAAATTCACCCCGAAGCCGTACCCGCCGCCAAAGCGGCCTGGGCAGCCGGGCAGCAGGGGAAATTCTGGGACTATCAAGACGCGCTATTCGAGCAGCAGGATCGACTCGGAGAGGAGCTTTACGTTGAGATTGCCCGATCGCTGAATTTGGATCTGGAGCAGTTTAACAGCGATCGCAACAGCGACGAAGCGATCGCCGCCATCCAGCAAGACATACAACTGGCCCAGGCCCTCGGCATTTCCGGGACGCCCTTCTTCGTGATGAACGGCGAAGTCCTCTCCGGTGCGGTGGAACTCTCCGTCATGGAAGAAACCCTCGCCAAAGTCCGGAACCCATCTTGACACTCGCCCCCCTTTTCGGGGGGCCGTTTCATTCTCCCCGGAAACATGGCGAGACGGGGGGGGAGGTGCAGAAAATTAGGGGTTCGGGCCGAAAAAATTGCCCTCGGAGGGCAGGGCTTCAGAGCCAATTTTTTCCGTAAAAATCCGGATTGAGCGACTCAAATTTTGGCAATGATTGGAACGGTGCGATCGCGAAATTGCGGATGCGATCGCCCACATCGGACGGGGTGCGCGATCGCGGCGGGACGGCGATCGTCCGGGATGCCGGAGCGGTGAAAAAAGGTGGGCAGATACATTTGGTATCATTTGTAGTATAGAACCCCTCGGGGTATGGAACGCAAATTTGATTCGATTCCTCAGATTCGCCTTCCATTCATCTTCCGTTCACGCCGATGAAATTGGTGCGATCGTCCCCGGGAAGTTAACCGTTATTGATATTGATGAATGCTTATGTTGCCTCCGACAAATTTACACCGGGTTGAATCCACTCTGGCTCAAACGCCCCCGGCAGACCCGGCCCCCAATTCGATGCCCAAAATCACCTCCGAGATGATTTGGATGGGGGCGACCGGTTTGATGCTCGTCATACTGATCGCAGTCGCGGCGATTTACAACTCCAAAAACAAAAATCTTGCCAAGCAGTTAAAAATGGAGCATTTTAGAAATAAAGAACTCCACAAAAAATACAAGTTAGCCCTGGCGACGATCTCCAAAATGGAGAAAAACCCCGACCTCATTCACTCCCGAGAATTCAACCTCGACTATCTGAGAATGCGGATGGCCGAGGACGTATTCCACTACGCCATCATCGTCCAAATCAAGATGAAGGTGAAGCAGCAAATTGCCCTGGCACTGCGGCCAACCCAGGCAGCCGTCGGCGAAAAAAGCAACGCCGGCCAGGGTCGCCAGGTCGATGCGACGTTCGATGTGGAGTACGAGACGGGAGATGCCGAACACTCCAAAAAACGGGTGCTATTTCGGATACAAATTCGCCTGATGAAACTGCCCACCCAGGCGACTTCCACCACCATCAATCAGATCATTGACTGTCTGGAAACCTATTTGAGTCCCTCCGACGACCACGACACCTGGCAACCCACCATCCAAGGCCGTATCGTCCACATCGAGTGGGATCAAAAGGCTAAACCCACGCCCCTGCTGGTGTTGGATCAGTCCACCGAGGGGATGAACGTCACCTTCCGAACCACGAGAAAGGTGCCGGAAAGTGGCATCAAGAATGCCGACTCCGCCAAGGCTCGCAAGAAGTCCAAGCGTCGCAAAGCCGTGCCGAGCGGCGGCACCCACTTCAATCCCTGATCGGGGTTCGGAAGCCGCCGCATCAAGGATTCGGACAATCGAAGAGGACCGTCGTCATGTAGCGATCGGCCCACTCCGGCCCGAAAGCCCGTTCGAGGACGCGACGGGTTTTGTCGTTTTGCTGCTGTTGGGTGCAGTAGTGGCGTTGGGCGGCGATAATTTCGGCCTCCCGTTCCGGGGATACGGGGGTTTGGGCGATCGCCCGCCGACAGTGCAGGTCCAGATAGGTTTCCACCCGCTTCAAAAACAGCTTTTCTTCTTCCGGGTTCGCCGGACGCACGAACAGGCAAAACTCGGAAAAGATCGTTCCCCAAGCGGGAATCTCCCGGGGGTGCGAAAATTGGTTTTCGGGCACTCGCCCCAGTTCACTTCGGTACGCTTCAGGGAGGGTGCGTCCCCCGTCCGCCGGAGACAGGTCCACGATCGCCGCCCCGATTTGCCCCCGTCCCCCCACCAAGTCCGTCCCGAACATCGGCAGGGGGTAGGTGCTGCGGGGAAACATGACGCAGTGCAGAATGTCGAGGGTGCCGCCGACTTTTGCCAGTTCCAGGTGCATTTTCCGGAATTCCCGGCTTTGATAGCAGCGATTTTCGATGGTCAGCTTTTCCCCTTCCAGCCGCCCCTCGATGTACCCCAAATCCTCCGGGAGGTGGTAGGGTTCCAGGTCGAAATGCCGATGCCACAGGCCTTCGATCGCATCGGCGAGGTCGCGGATGAGCGGGTGTTGCTGTTGTCTGAGGGAGGGGGTAGAGGTTTCTAACATTCTCAAATCTAAATTCGGCAAAGTTGCGGGTCCGGTTGCCCGGGCGGCGGTAATATTAAGAATATCAGCTCAGGGACGAGCAAAATTTTAAGGAAATTTACATCAGGAGTCGGACTATGTTTGGTTTGGGATGGCCCGAATTAGCGGTAATCGCCGCGATCGCGGCCTTGATTTTCGGTCCGAAAAAAATTCCCGAGTTGGGACGCAGCCTCGGCCAGACCTTGCGGGGCTTCAAGGAAGAATTGGGGGGCTCCGGAGACGCGGAAACGGGGGCGGGGGACGAACCCGCTCCGGAAAATGGCGCGAAAAAGGACGATATCGGCTGATATTAAATGGGGCAGGGGAGGCAGGGGGGCACAGGAGGCAGGGGAGGCAGAGGAGGCAGGGGAAGCAAGTTTCATATCCGTCCGTACAAATTCCCCAATCATCTTCAGATGATTTTCGCTAGTAGGGGCGCAAGGCTTGCGCCCTCGGGGAATTGATTCCCAAGCGGTGCGGATGTCCCCCCCGTTTCTGGGCTCCCTCCGCTCCCTCCGCTCCCTCCGCTCCCTCCGCTCCCCCCGCCCCCACAAACCTTCAGGCGTTGGCTGGAGAGAGGCTGTTGCGATCGCCGTCAGTTTCCTGAATCGGGTTGCGCTCTTCGATCAGTCGAATCGCCCGCTTGACGCTCTCCGGCAAGATCACCACCAACCCCCCGGCCGGCGCCCGATCCAAACCGGTTTGGATCGCCTCTTGCTCGTCGAGGATCGTCTCGTACTTGACCCGGGGATCGGGAACCCGGCCGATCACCTCCTCGATGCCCTTGGTAATTAAGTTGGCGGCATCCCCCCGAGTCCGGCCCCGATTGTCGTCGTCTTCCTTGATGATGATCTCATCGAACATCTTGGCGGACAGCCGGCCGAGGGTGACGAAATCTTCGTCGCGGCGATCGCCCGGACCCCCGACCACGCCGATCCGCTGTCCCGGCCAATTATTGACGAAACCCGCCAGGGCCTCGTAACTCGCCGGGTTGTGGGCGTAGTCCACCAGGGCGTGGTACTCGCCCATATTGAACAGATTCATCCGCCCCGGCGTCTGGTCCGCCGACGCCACGAAGGACGCCAGAGCCGAGCGGATGTGTTCAATCTTCACCCCCTGGGCGAAGGCGGCCAGACAGGCGGCCAGGGCGTTGGCAATCATGAACGGCGCCCGCCCCCCCATCGTCAGCGGCACGTTCACCGCCTGCTCGATCCGCAGGGTCCAATCCCCCTTCAAAATGGACAAATAGCCGTTCTCGTAGACCGCCGCCAAACCCCCCGCCTCGGCGTGGCGGAGGACGATCTCGTTGTCCGGATTCATGGAAAAATAGGCGACCTGGGCCTTCACCCGCTCGGCCATCCCCGCCACCAGAGGATCATCGGCGTTGAGCACCGCGTAGCCGCTCGGCATCACGGCCTCGGCCACCACGCTCTTCACCTTCGCCATCTGTTCGATGGTGTCGATGTCCCCCAATCCCAGGTGGTCGGCGGCCACGTTCAGCACCACGCCGATATCGCAGGTGTCGAATCCCAGGCCCGATCGCAAAATTCCCCCCCGGGCCGATTCCAGTACCGCCACTTCCACGGTGGGGTCCCGCAGGATCAAATGGGCGCTCTGGGGTCCGGTATTATCTCCCGGTTCTGCCATGTAGTCCCCGATGTAGGTGCCGTCGGTGGTGGTGTAGCCCACCACCTGCCCCGTCTGCTTCATGATGTGGGCCAGCAGCCTGGTGGTGGTGGTTTTGCCGTTGGTGCCGGTCACGGCCAGGATGGGGACGCGGCTGGGGGTGGGGCCGGGGAAGAGCATATCCATCACGGCGCCGGCGACGTTCCGGGGCAGGCCCTCGCTGGGGGCGACGTGCATCCGGAATCCGGGGGCGGCGTTGACTTCCACGATCACCCCGTCCACGTCCCGCAGGGGTTTGGAGATGTCCGGGGTGACGACATCGATGCCGGCCACGTCCAGGCCGATGATTTTGGCGACCCGGGCGAACAGCCAGATATTTTCCGGGTGCACTTCGTCGGTGCGATCGATGGCGCTGCCCCCGGTGCTGAGGTTAGCCGTCGCCCGCAAAAAGCAAATTTCACCTTCGGGCAGTACGGAATCGATGGTATGTCCCGCCTCCTGGATCATGGACAGGACGGTTTTATCCACCACGATGCGCGTAAGGACGTTGTCGTGTCCGTCCCCCCGCCGGGGGTCGCGGTTGGTGGCCTCGATCAATTCTTCGATGGTGGATTTGCCGTCGCCGACGACGTGGGCCGGGACCCGTTCGGAGACGGCCACCACCCGGCCGTTGACCACCAGGACCCGGTGATCGCGGCCGGTGTAGAAGCGCTCGACGATGACGCTGCGGGTTTTCGAGGCGGTACTGGCGGCGTCGTAGGCTTGTTCGGCGGTTTCCCAGGTGGTGATGTCGAGGGTGATGCCGCGGCCGTGGTTGCCGTCGAGGGGTTTGATGGCGACGGGGTAGCCGCCGACGTCTTCGATCGCGTCCTGGAGTTCGTCAAAGTAACGGATCACCGTCCCCCTCGGCACGGGGACGCCGGCATCCCGCAGCACCTGCTTGGTCCCTTCTTTGTCGCAGGCGAGTTCGACCCCCAGAATTCCTGTGTTTCCCGTCAGCGTGGCCTGGATGCGCTTTTGGTTGACCCCGTAGCCGAACTGGATCATGAACCGGGCGCTCAACTGCATCCAGGGGATGTTGCGGGCTTCCGCCTCCCGGACGATCGCCTCCGTACTCGGCCCGAGGGCGGCCTGGGCCCTCAATTCTTTGAGATCTTCGATATCTTGGGTCAGCTCCGCTTCCGGGTAGGTTCCCGCGTCCACGATGCTCTGGCACAGGCGCACCGCCGCCCGCCCCGCGTAGCGTCCGGCGTGTTCGTTTTCGTACTCGAACACCACCTGGAAAGTCCCGGGGGTGGAGGTTTCTCGGGTGCGGCCGAATCCCACCGGCATCCCCGCGAGTTGCTGGAGTTCGAGGGCGACGTGCTCGATAATATGCCCCATCAGCGTCCCCCGCTGCACCCGGGTCAAAAACCCCCCCCGCACCCCGGGCGAGCAGTGGTGTTCCACCAGGCTGGGCAGGACGGCGGTGAGCCCCTCGTAAAAGCCGGGGATGTCGGAGGAGTAGCGCTCCGTCAGGTCTTCGAGATCGAGGCGCATGACGATCAGTTTGTGCCGTCGAATGCTCCAGTAGTTGGGACCTCGCAAGGTCTGAATTCTAAGAATTTTCATAGCTGAGTGGGCGATCCAGGAATTCTCTAGGGTGATTCGTCTGTTGTATCCAATGTCAAACGTGAAAGACCGCAAAACTGTTCGCAGCGAACAGTTTTCTGACCGGGATGGGGGTCTGAAAACCAGAAAACTCGACCGGGTGGCGATCGCCGGTTTCGCCCCCGTCGAGATCGGTTCCCCGGGCTGGGACGGGAGGAGTTACAAGCTGGCCGCGGCCGGGGTGGCGGTGCGGGTCTCCATGTCGTAGGTGTCGCCGTGGGAGAGCACGTGGACCCGCAGCCCGAACAGGCTCAGGGGGTCCGTGGCGCCGACGCTGGGGGCGTTGGTGTAGGAGAGTTCCCTCGGATCGACGATGGTGACGGTCCCCTTGCCGATCACCCGCAGTTTGCCCCCCCCTTCAAACAGGGCGCAGGTGTCCTCGTCGATGCCGATGCCCATCTTGTCGGGGTGGGTGGCGATCGCACTAATTAACCGAGAAAAGCGGTTGCGGTTGTGGAAGTGCTGGTCCACCACCAGGTCCGGCAGGATGTCGAGTCCCGTCGCCATGTCCACGAGCGATCGGTTGGGGGATTCCCCGCTCCCCCCACCGGCGATCATGTGGTGGCTCATCACCGCCGCCCCGGCGCTGGTCCCGGCTAGGGCAATTTTGCCCGCCCGGGCTGCGGTGCGAATTTTTTCCATCAGGGGGGTGTCGGCTAACAAACTGTAGAGTCGCAACTGGTCGCCACCCGTCATGAACACACCCGTACATTCTTCTAAATAGCTGTGCCACTGGGGTTCTTCGCAGTGGTGCCGCTCTCGAATATCGAAGACTTTGAGCGTTTTGACACCCATTTCTTCAAAAATTCTCTGGTAGCGTTCCCCTTGAATGGCCGGTTCTCGGGAAGCCGAAGGCACGATCGCCAGTTGGGCGTTTTCTCCGCCGGCTCGGTTGAAAAAGGTTTGCAGAATCTCACGTCCATGAACCTTATCTTCGGCTCCCCCAATGACGAGAATTGAGGTTTTGGTTTGTTGGTGGATCATTTGTTCAAGGGCTTGAGATGTCAACTGCTGCATTTGATTCTCCTCGTGGTAGGCATGACTTCAACTCCGGGACTTCTTCGGCTGACTCCGGACTTCCACGCGAGGGCCGTCGTCCGACTCTGACCCAACAACTTCACTCGCCATTGGCATGAAGGAGATGGCAGAATTTGATGTCTCGTGGAGTTGCCCCCCGGTTGACGGCGAGTGGCGCCGACTCAAACTTCAAAGACCGGAGATATTTCCCGAATCTGACGTCTTTGGCGAATTTCCCCACGGATTTAGGATGTCGGTTCGACTCATCCCGTGACCTGTTGAGATATCCGGCCCTCTGGATCGGCCCATCGCCCGACACGACGATCGCCAGAGTGCCAATTGAGGTTGAATCCGGCATGGGAACTCGGATGGGGTCGGACTCTCGGGGAAAACGGACGGACTCCATTTGACTGAGGGAGCTGACCCCGATCGCCTTCAGTCGGGATTGGAGACGCGATCGCCGGGGCGAAATTGCCAAATCAAGGGAAATATTAGCATTTTAGTATATTTCGATACTAATTTAAACAATTCTTTAGATTAATGCATTATTATATAACATTGTAGCTTTCATGTTAAAACTTTTATTAGGATTTCTTAACAGTAGCTGACACCATCCAAAGTTTCGTGCAATTCGACATCATCACCCTGTTTCCCGACTTTTTCTCGGCCTCCCTGCAAGTGGGACTCCTGGGCAAAGCCCTGGCCCGAAACATCGCCCGGGTCAACTGCATCAATCCCCGAGACTTCGCCACCGACAAGCACCGCCGGGTTGATGACGAACCCTATGGGGGGGGCGTGGGCATGGTGTTGAAGCCCGAACCCATTTTCGCGGCCGTCGAATCCATCCCCCCCCTGCCGCGGCGGGAGGTGATTTTGTTGACCCCCCAGGGGGAGCGGATGCACCAGGGGTTGTTTCGAGAACTCGCGGCCAACTACGACCAGCTCGTTTTGATCTGCGGCCACTACGAAGGCATCGATGAGCGGGTGATGCAGTTGGTGACTCGCGAGGTGTCCCTGGGGGATTTCGTCCTCACCGGCGGGGAAATTCCAGCCCTGGCCCTGATCAACGGCGTGGTCCGCCTGCGCCCGGGAACCGTCGGAAAGGAGGAATCCCTCAAAGCCGAGAGTTTCGAGGACGGGCTGTTGGATTATCCCCACTATACCCGACCGGCGGAGTTTCGGGGAATGCGGGTGCCGGATGTCTTGCTCTCCGGCAACCACGGGGAAATCGATCGCTGGCGGCGGGAACAGCAACTCCGGCGCACCCGCTCACGCCGTCCGGATTTGCTGGCTGAGTTGAGTTCTGATGCGATCGGCGCCGAACCGGATGAGGGAGAGATAAGATCTAGATAGTTGCAGCAGTCGCCGGAGCGATCGGGACATCTGAAATTCCCGGAACCTCCCAATCGTGAACGGTCAACCTTTGCCGATCGCCCAAAGCCGACTGCCGATCGCTATCAATCCACAAACTCTCGACCTGTGACCTCTCATGAATCGCTCCCCCGAGGACTACATCCGCGCGATCGATCGGGCCGTCCGGCAGGACAATTTCCGCCATGCCACCGACCTGGCGTTTGAGGCGTTTGAATCTTATCCGAACTCCGAGAAAATTCGGCGGTACGCCCGGGTTTTTGCCTCGAAGACGTTGGCGTTTCACGAATTGCCCCCCAACCCGGAAATGTCCCTCAATTTGAATTGGGTCCTGCAACATCGCAGCACTTACCGGGGCCGGTGGGTGGCTCTGCGGCGGGGAGAATTGGTTGCCGATGCCGCCTCCCTGGACGAATTGGAAACCCAACTCGGGGATCAAATGCAATTCCTGTTTTGTACGGTCGTGTATTGATGGGGGGTGGGGTGTGCTCGGTGCTCGGTGCTCGGTGGGGAAAGTCAAAAGTTCCCCGTCACCCGAATTGGGGAGTCGGCAAGAAAAATTGACAATTATCAATTATCAATTATCAATTATTGATTAGCCCAACACCAGCAATTCCGGTTTGGCGATCATGATCAATCCGAAGAAGACCATAAACGCCCCCGCGAATAGCTTCAGAAACCGGCCCTGTTCTTCCTTCAGGCGATAGGACGAAAAAGAGTAGATAAAACTGAACAGAATCGCCAGCAGGGGTAGGATGTAGATGGCGGCATAAAATGCGGTCCAGACACTATAGCAAAATAGGGCATCGGTCTGGCAGGAGTTGACGAGGGTCGCCATGTAAACCGTCGGCAGGATCGCCGTACATCCCAACTCGATAATGTTCACGAAAATTGCCAGCAGCACCGTCGCCAAGATGGCGGCCGCAAATTTGCCGCGATCGCGTTGTGCCGTCTGCAGTTGGTTGACGATCCGCCGCGCTTTTTGGGTGACTTCGAGTTGCTGTTCTTTGGAAAGGGACAGGGAAACCGATTTTTTGAACCAGAAGAAATCTTTGATGTTGATCGCCCCCGCGATAGTAATCAGTGTCCCCAAAATGACCAAAACGATTTGACCGTATCTCTCCAGGAAAATTGACCCCACCAATACCATTGCCATGATGAAAATAAAGTACATCACAGCCGATGTCAGCACGAAGGTGGAACCCACGATCGCCATGTCGCGCCGGCTTTTGGTGTAGGTCAAAAGGGAGAGTAAAATGATCAGGACGGTAAACGCGCAGGGGTTGAAACCGTCGGCTAAAGCGACGGTAAAAACAAAGAGGGGAAAGGGGAGATTTTGGGCGAATTCTTTGATGGCGACATCCGGGGTCAAAACGATCGCCAAAAACAGACCCACCACCGCCGTTCCCATCAATCCTCCCACCCACAGCCGTCCCGTGGCTACCGGACGCTCGGAAATGTTGAAGATCGGATAGGTGAGGGCATAGAAAATCGGCAGCAGCAGGAATATCCAACTGGGAATTCCGGGGAAAACAGCCGCTTCGGATTCTTCCGCGATCGCCCGCCCGGGGATGTTTATCGCAGTGCCTAACTCCGCCTCGATCGCCGCCACAATTTGGTTTTGATATCCGATGTAAGCTTTGTAAACTGGATTGTATTCCAGTTCCCCTTCTTCTTCGGTGAAGCCGATAAAGGATTTGTCCCCGATGAGGGTGCGGGGAACGGCCCCGGTGTTGACATTATTTTCTCGGAGAAACTGTTCCCATTTTTCGGGCTGTTCATCGACCTCAACCTCGGTCAATTTGACCGTTTTATTGTTGGCATCGATGTACTCCAGAAGGGCTTTTTCTTTGATGCAGTGGGGGCAGGTCTTGCTGTGGAAAAACAAGACCTCGACGGACCTGTTGTCGGCCAACGCAGAGGGCTGAAATAAACCCCAAAAACCGAGCAAAATTGCGAGACAGAACGTTATCGCTTTTCGCCATTCAAATTGATGGAACATAAAACTCAACCTAAAAGTAGACAATTCGCCGAACCGATACCGCGATCGCACCCCCCGCCCCCGGGGACGACTTCCGTCTCTGGACGCTTTTGCTAAAATCGGTTAGGCTGGGGGTACGGGGTGCGGGGGTTCGCTGCAGTCGGGGCGCATCGGATGATGTCCGGCCCAAACAGCCCATTCCCTTACCACAAAGGACTTCTCGCCTTCGGTTCTTCGGCGAAAGTGCGATCGCAGGCCCGGGGGTTGTTGACAAATCTTTACTTGTATTGAACGGTTCTCAAGGAGTCCCGCAAAATTTCCATCTTTTACCGGACAAAGGAGTTTTTTTCTCAATCCTCAAATCCCAAAACGCGGGGAATTTACATCCCCCATATCGATCATAACTTCGATGACCGAACGATTTAAAAATTTCAAGTTTTCTTAACTTTTGTGCGATCGCTTCGATGGGTTTTTGCTATAACAAAGAAAGACCTTTGGAACCGATCCAATTGGGCGAAAATCTAGACGCAGAGAGGAAGCAATATGACCGTTGCTCAATTTCAGACTGAGTACGAATATTTTTGTCGCCGCATTCAACCCTTGCTGGAAATTGTCTACGACGAACCGACGACTTCTTATTTATCAGAAAAATTATTTGATATCATTCGGGAACATATTTCTCCCCAAACCCATGAAAATCTCAATAAGTGGACTGAAAATAACGTCACCTTGATCACCTACGGGGATACGATTTGCAGCGACAATCCCGACGAAAAACCTCTCGCCGTTTTGGATCGGTTCCTGGAAACCCGCCTCAAAGATACCATCACCGGAGTCCACATTCTCCCCTTCTTTCCCTACAGTTCCGACGACGGATTTGCGGTGATCGATTATCTGACCGTCAAACCCGAATTGGGGGATTGGAACCACGTCAAAAGTATCGCCGGCAAGTTCAACTTCATGGTCGATTTGGTTCTCAATCACGTCTCCAGCCAGCATTCCTGGTTTCAACAATTTAAAGCCTGCAAAAAACCGGGTCGGGACTATTTTATTTCCATCGATCCGAATACCGACGTTTCCGAAGTCGTCCGGCCCCGCAGCAGCCCCCTGTTGGTGAAAGTGGAAACGGTGGAGGGCGAAAAATACGTTTGGGCGACCTTCAGCGAAGATCAGGTCGATGTCAACTTCGCCAACCCGGACGTTTTGATCGAATATATCAAAATCATCCTGTTTTATGTAGTAGAAATCGGGGGAAAATATATCCGCCTGGATGCCGTCGGCTTTTTGTGGAAAGAACTCGGAACCCCCTGCATTCACCTGCCCCAAACCCACGCCATCATCAAACTGATCCGGGAACTGTTGCAGATGATCGATCCGGAAGTCGCGTTGATCACCGAAACCAACGTTCCCAACCGCGAAAATCTCAGCTATTTCGGCAACCGCAACGAGGCGCACATGATCTACAATTTCAGCCTGCCACCGCTGCTGCTGAACGCCATGTTGCAGGGGAAATCCGACCACTTGAAGACCTGGATGATGAGTATGCCGCCCGCCCCCGTCGGGTGCGCCTATTTCAACTTTACCGCCTCCCACGACGGCATCGGATTGCGTCCGGCGGAAGGGCTGCTGACGGATGAAGAATATAACAGTTTGTTGGCGACCATGCAGAAATTTGGGGGCAAAATTAGCATGAGGAAACAGCCGGACGGGAGCGAGAGTCCCTACGAAATTAATATTTCCCTATTCGATGCCATGAAAGGCACGGTCAAGGGGGAAGATAAATGGCAGGTGCAGCGGTTTATCTGCTCCCAAACGCTGATGATGTCTTTGGAAGGGATTCCCGCTTTTTACATTCACAGTTTGTTGGCAACCAGCAATGATTACGAGCGGTTGGAACGGCGGGGAATCAATCGGGCGATCAACCGCCACCAGTGGAATTTGGAGGCATTGGAACGGGATTTGGAAAACCCCCATTCGGACCGGGCGATCGTTTTTCAGGAACTCTGCCGGCGCATTCAGATCCGCCGTCGTCAACCCGCATTTCATCCCAATGCGACGCAGTACACTTTGCATCTGAAGCGATCGCTGTTCGGATTTTGGCGGCAGAGTATGAACCGAGATCAGAGCCTTTTCTGTATTTTTAATTTGAGCGATCGCCCCCAGCAACTCAACCTGTCCGACGTGAATCTCATCTGCGTCGATCCCTGGTTCGACCTGATCGGCGATCGCACCATCACCGACATTTACTCTAAGTTAATCTTGGAACCCTACCAGGCGGTTTGGATCACCAACAAATTCTGAAGTCCGGCGATTTTATCAAACCGTTGTAAAATGGGGGAGTCTCGACCCTTTCGAGCGATCGCCCAAAATCAACCCCGCCGATGTCATCTCCATCTCAACTCCCCCCCATTCAAAACCCCCAACTGAGGCACCGCGCCCTCGCCCATCGCTCCTACGTCAACGAACACCCGAACGCGGGAGAAAATAACGAGCGGTTGGAGTTTTTGGGGGATGCCGTTTTGGGCTTTTTGGTGGGGGAACTCCTGTACAAAAAATCGGTTCCCGAACCCCTCAGCGAAGCCCAAATGACCGGGCTGCGGTCGGCTTTGGTGGACGAAACCCAATTGGCGTGGCTGGCGATGCAATTCGGGCTGGGGGAACAAATGCGGCTGGGAAAGGGGGCGCTGTTGGAGGGGGGACGAGAGAATCCGGCCCTGTTGAGCGACACCTTTGAAGCCTACATCGGGGCCTATTATTTGGATGCCGGAATTGAGGCGGTGCGGGAATTTATCACCCCTTTATTTGGCGCGATCGCCGATGAAATTATCGCCTCCGTTTCCGCGACGGGCGATCGCCAACCCGCCCATTTGCTCGACTCAAAAAATCGCTTTCAGCAGTGGTCTTTGGCGGAATTGGGAGCAATTCCCAGATACCACATTGTGGGGGAATCCGGACCCGACCACGCCAAGGAATTCGTAGCCGAGGTGCGGGTGGGCGATCGCATTTACGGGGTCGGACGGGGGCGGCGCAAACAGGACGCCGAAAAGCGGGCGGCGGAAGATGCCCTGGTGAAACTGGGCGCGACCTGATTGGGATTCCCCGCCTCGGGGAACATGACATTTGAACAAAACCCTGTAAACTGAGGGGAGTCAATTTCGCCGATTGCGATCGATAAAATTGCGATCGCGACAGCCGATTTTCGAGCCGATAACAACCCGAAAATATGGAACATTTTTTCAGTTTGCTTCCCGACACTCCGATCGTCCCGTTTACCATTCTGATCCTGGTCAGTTTGACAATCCCCCCCATTTTCGAGCGTCTGCGACTGCCGGGACTGGTGGGGTTGTTGGTGGCTGGAGTCATCTTGGGTCCGGGGGGATTGCAACTCCTCGAACCCGACTCCGAAATCATGAAATTGCTCTCGGATATCGGAAAAATTTACCTGATGTTCGTCGCCGGTTTGGAAATCGACCTAGAAGAATTTCGACGCAAACGAAATCGTTCCCTGACCTTCGGAATTATGACCTTCGGACTCCCCTTAATTGTAGGGGCATCGGTCGGATTAACGATGGGTTACAGCCTCAATACGTCCGTTTTGATCGGTTCTTTACTAGCTTCCCACACCCTCCTCGGATACCCGATCGCGGCGCGGTTGGGGGTGGTTTCTAACGAGGCCGTCGTCGTCACCATCGGCGCGACAATTTTCACCGATATCGCCGCGCTGTTGGTATTGGCGATCTGCGTTTCCATCCACGGGGGCGACTTTTCGGCAATGACTCTGGTCGTCCAGTTGGGGGCGCTGGCGATCTATTCCGCGATCGTTTTGTTCGGTTTGGACTGGGCCGGAAAGGAATATTTTCGCCGCACCGGGGACGAAGAAAGCAACCAATTTTTGTTCGTCCTGTTGGCTGTTTTTTTGGCAGCGGTCGGCTCCCAAATTATCAACGTCGATCAAATTGTCGGCGCGTTTTTGGCGGGTCTGGCTGTCAACGACGTCATCGGCCACAGTCCGGTTGAAGAAAAGGTGGAATTCGTGGGCAGCACCCTGTTCATTCCCTTTTTCTTTGTGGGTATGGGATTGCTCATCGACCTGCCCGCCTTCGTGCAAAGTTTGACGGGGGGGCTCGCCCTGACGGCGGGAATTGTCCTGGGTTTACTTGCCAGTAAATTGGTAGCCGCGACGGCGATGAAACTGCTGTTCCGCTACAGTTGGAACCAAACGTTAACGATGTGGTCCCTGTCAATTCCCCAGGTGGCGGCAACCCTGGCCGCCGCTTTGGCTGCCTTGAATGTGGGACTCATTTCCACCGAAGTTTTTAACAGCGTCATCGTTTTGATGTTGGTGACATCGCTTTTGGGACCGGTGCTGACCGCCCGATTTGGCGGTCAATTATCCATCCCCAAAGCCGATTTTGATGCGGGGGCGGAGGATTGGCTTCCCTCCTCGACTCACTCCGATATCGGGGTAGAAAATCCGTCCCAAAAATTGACGGTTTTGGTCGCCGTCTCGAACCCTCTGTCGATCTCCTATTTGATCGAAATGGCGTCGTTGCTGGCCCGCCACGAGTCGGGTCGGGTGCTTCCCCTCAGCGTGGCTCCGGCTCGCATTCGCATGGACGAACCCCAGTTAGAGATGAGTTTGCGACAGAGCGATCGCCTCCTGGAACGGGCGTTGGAGGTGACGAAGGAGTTTGAAGTCGAAGCCGAAACCCGACTCCGCATCGACGACGATATCGCCGAGGGCATTAGCCGGACGGCGCGAGAATGGGGGGCGAGTCTGATCGTGATGGGCTGGAGTTCCACCACCACCCTGCGGGCGCGACTGTTCGGAAGCCTGATCGACAGCGTGTTTTGGGCGTCTCACTGTCCCGTTGCGGTTTTGAAGCTGCTGGAGGAACCGAGCAACATCCACCGGATTTTGGTTCCGGTGAAAAATTTGACCCCCCAGGCGCTCCGGACGGTGCGCTTCGCCCAACTGTTCGCCGACACCAATGGGGCCCAGGTGATGTTGCTGCACGTGTGCGATCGCCGCACGAGTCAGGAACAGGTGAAGGAGTTCGAGTCGGAGTTGTCGCGAATCGTCGCCCAGTCGGAGCTCCAGGTGCAGTGCCAGATTCAAATTGTCGCCGCAGATGATGTCGCCGCAGCCCTCCTACAGGTGTCCCGGGACTTTGATATGGTCGTGCTGCGATCGATGCGCCGTCGCACGGCGGGGGGACTGGCCGTCAGCGACGTGACGACGGAGATGATCCAAAACTTGACTTGTTCGGTGATGCTGTTTGGCGAACCTTACTCTTGATTTTTCGATGCCGAGGTGATATGATTAAGATTGCTCAGATTCTAGGCTGGGATCTGTTGCGGGTGTAATTCAGTGGTAGAATGTCAGCTTCCCAAGCTGAACGTCGCCGGTTCGAGTCCGGTCACCCGCTTTCCCTTTAAGTTCTTATCCTGCCAAAGTCAATGGGTCGCCCGGGACTCGAACCCGGAACTAATCGGTTAAAAGCCGAGTACTCTACCATTGAGTTAGCGACCCAATTCAGTGCGATCTCTCACACAGTTTTTTATAATAGCACTGCATTTTGGGATGGTCAAGCCTTTTTTATAAAAAAGTTGCCGTCAGGTAGACCACCATCTCGCAACTCGCCCCGGGCTTCAGGTGCGTCAGCAGTTCTCCGGTGTTGAGGGCGTTCCTCGGAGCCGTCCAAGGTTCGAGACAGACGTACTCCTTCCCCCGGACGCTCCAGAACACCACCCGGGAGTAAGCCGCGCTGTAGCTCAGGGACACTCGCACGTTGCGGCTCCGATCCGTCAGGGTCGCCCCCAAACCGGTCAGCGGCCCGAAGATGGCGTCGATTTCGGGAATGTCGGGGTCGAAGCGGCCGCGAAAATCGTGAAGTTTCTGGGTTTGCTGGTCCCAATACTGCATCGCCGCGATTTCAAAGTGGAGCCGGCCCTTATCTTGGGCTAGGAAGTAGGGGTGCAACCCGGCCGAGAAGGGCATCGACTGGGGGGGGAGGCCGTCCATCGTGCCGCACAAATTCGTGAAACGCTGAAAAATTTCCAACCCGTTGCCCTTCAGGGTGTAGGTGAACTCCAACTCGAAGTCGAAGGGATAGAGCGATCGCGTTTCAGCATTACTCGTCAACCCCAACGTGATCGACGCCCCGTCAGTCCGCCCCTGGTTCCGCACTGTCCAGGGCAAATTGCGGGCGAAGCCGTGCTGTTTGAGCGTATATTGTCGCTCCTGGTAAGTGTAGGTGTTCTCCGGCAAATTCCCGCAGATGGGGAACAAAATCGGAATTCCCCCCCGCACCGTCAGACTCGGGTCGGCAAACCGCTCGTCATCCATGTAGAGGAGTTCTTCGCCTTTGACGGACCACCGAGTAATCAAGCCGCCCCGCTCCGGGACGACTTCCAGGCGGGACTCGGCACCGTGGTCAAACAGCGTGTAGGTTTTGTATTGTTTTTGGTTGAGTGCGATCGCAAACACGGTGATTTACTCTTTCCTAGGAATGGTTCGGCGGTCAAACGACAGGGATGGCGGAGATCGATTTCGACGGGTTCGGGGGGGTCGGGAATGACTCAGAACCCGGGAGCCAGGGGGGGAAGATGAATTCCCGAAACATGGCGAGCCGTCGCGGACGAAAATCGGGCTTCGATTTCCGTTCCGGCCGGCTGACGTTCCCCGGTGCGATTCCGAGGGGGGATCGCAACATCAAAGGAAATTGCGGAATTAAACCCATTGTAACTTTGCGACGACGAACTCGATTCCGGTTGAGGCGTCGAAATGAACGGTTCCTTGATAAAGGGGGTTTTGATAAACGGTTCCAAATCGTCGGGTTCCGTCGGAGAAGTCGCCGCCGACGATTCCGGGGCGGACAAATCCGGCAGCACCGGTTCGGCTGTCCCCCCGTCCGACCGAGGCTTCAACACCACAGCCGCATCCATCGGCCGGTCGAAAATGCGGGAGAGTCGCTCCACATTCCGCAAAATTTCCTCCCCCTTGTTCCCGCGAACCACTTGGGCTTGATAATCCCGCACCTCGACGGGCAGGAATTCGACTTTCATTTTTCGATTCTGCTTGAGCGAAACCTTCAAAATCGCGGTATCGTAATCGTTGCGGCTGTTGCCCCCGAAAATAAAATTTCCCAAGGAATAGACGATCGGCCGGCCCTTGTAAATTTCTGCACCCTGAAGGACGTGGGGATGGTGTCCGACGACGACATCAGCTCCTTGGTCAATCGTATAGCGAGCCAGATCGATTTGCCAATCTCCCGGATATTCGGCCAACTCCACGCCCCAGTGATAGTTGACCACCACCCAGTCCACCTGGTCGCGGACGGCGCGGATGTCGGCGGCGACCCGTTCGTCGTGGCGGGGGTTGGTCCCGGCTTGCTCCTCGGTGGCGGCGTGGAAATCGGCGTCGTAGTAGCCGAAATAGGCGATACGCTGGCCCTTGACTTCCAAAATTTCCGGCCTCCGAGCCTCCACGATGTCGCGGCCCGCCCCGATCGCGTGGATGCCGGCCTCTTGCAAGGTTTCCAGGGTTTCTACCAGTCCCGGTTCTTCGTAGTCCATCGTATGATTGTTTGCCAAATTGACCAGATCGATCCCGCCTTCTGTCAATACCTGAACCGCCTGCGGATCGGCCTTGAAATTAAATTGTTTGTTGGGGCGAATCAGGGTCGATCGCGTCAGGGGATTTTCCAAGTTTACCATCGCCACGTCGGCCTCCCGATATTCGTCCAACTCCGCGAAGGCCCAGGCGTAATCGTCCCCCACTTTGTCCGCGAAGGAGTTAGCCAGGGTGACGTCGCCGCCGAACATTAGGGTGACGGTGGGATCGTCGGGGTTCAGCAGGGCGGTGTGTTTGACCACCGGCACGGTTTCCAAAGCCGCCCGCACCGTATCGGTGCGTTTCGGCGGCGCGGCCGTGACGACCGCTTCGCTGGCCTGTCGCCGTCCGGCCGGGGAGGGGGCCACGACTTGGCTTCCCATCACCTCGTAGTAACTCACCCAACATCCGATGATGAAAGACGCAACCGCCGACCCCACCATCAACAGGGTGCGGAGGGTTTGGAAGTTGATGCGCTCGGGGGAAAGGAGGTTCCGCGTCCGGCGGCGGGAGCGGGTCGCCGGGGTGACGATGCGGACGGAGCGGTTCCAGAGGATCTGCGGCTGGCCGGCAAACCGGCCGGCGATTTTCACCCCTTCCACCCGGGGGGAGTTGAGTTTCCAGAGCAGGTGGCAGATGTGCTTGACGAGGCGCTCGGCGATGGGTTCCTGCCGGAACTCCACGAGCACTTGCAGGCACCCGTTGCGGTCGGGGAACACCCGGGCTCGGATGCCCTCCGGGGCCAGATAGCTGTCGATCAAATGGCCGAGCGCCCGAAAGTCCCCGGCCCGGGCCAGGTCGAAAAGGGTCGGTCGAGATAAATTTTGTGCGTAAACCATAGTTGAAATCTGCTTCCCCCTAATCAGAATTGGAGGCGATCGCGGACATTTCCGGTCGGACGAGACGGTTTTGGGCCCCGGATTCTCGCCCGGGGGAGCGATCGCCTCCCCCATCTCGCTGAAATCTTGATGACAGCAGTTTCGACCATCGATCAAGTTTCGACGATTTTTCAAATCCAAAGTTTATCACGCCCCCCTCGCCCCCTGGATGCCGAAGGCCGGCGAAAATCGGGCGCCGTCCCATTTCTTCCCCCTCGGGCCAGAGCATTTGTGGGAATCCCGCATAATACGCTATAAAGAACGGAAAGTTTGGCGCTGCGATCGGCTACAATTGAAGTGGCTCGGCGATGAATTCATCCGCCGGCCCCCGGCCTTTCAGCAGGCAACTTTCAACAGCCAGCGAACTTCTCAGGATTAAGTTAAAAATGCTACATCGCAAGATCTATCAACTGTGTTGTGATGGCCGCGAAGTCTGCATCTTTTTGCGGGACCAACAACGGTGGATCGAAAGGGCTCGGATTCTTGATATCGAAGGAGATTTGGTTACGCTGCGCTACGAGACGGAGGAAGATGACGAAGTGTCATCTTGGGAAGAGATGGTGCGCTTGGAGAGCATCGGCTCCATCAGCCAAAAACTCGCTTCGGTTCCCCGGGGGGATTTCGACTGGCAGATCGCCGAGGACTGTCCGGAAGCTGAACAACTTCGCAACCCCTCGGACTACGACCGCGAATAAATTGATCGTTGATCGTTGTTCATTCATTTTCTCGCGCCCGATCAAGGGCGGTCGATCGCCTCGAAGACGGGACAGTAGCCCTCGGGGGTGACTTTGAATCCGTACAGCGCCGAAACCGGGTTCCAGCAGCGCTGTCCCCGGTAAAATTGGCAGTTGCCACAGCAGTCCAAGTCCGGGGGAATGGCGCGATCGCTCCCCCGGGCGAGAAATTCCCGCTGGGAAATTCCCCGCAACACCAACTCTTCCCCCTGCCACCGCGCCTCCACTATCCCCGTGTCCCCGAAGGTGGACCAGCGTGGGTCCCGGGAGAGTGCGTTCGGCAGGGTGACGTTCACCTCCGTACTCGACTCCGTGAGCTCCCCCTGGTAGTGGGTTTCCGGGAGGGTGGGTTGCAGGAAGGTTTCCCCGATGGGCAGCGGGACTTCGACTCCGGCGGCGGGGTAGTGCAGTTGGTAGCGGTTCCGCAGTTCGTCCAAGTTGGTCAGGTCGGCCAGGTAGGTCGGCGAACCGTGGACGAAAATGACGTGCTGGGGCCGCAGGTTGTGGATCAGTTGGGTCGTGCCGGGGGCGTCGCAATGTTCGGTGAGGAAATAGGTTTCCACCGCGATCGCTTCGGAGCGGGCGATGGGGGGGACGTCGGCGCTACTGCCGGGGGGTTCGGGCAGGAACAGACTCCAATACCCCGGTCGGTGGCTGATGTAGGGTTCGATGTCCGCCCCGGTATCCACGATCAAGATACAGGGCTCCCGGTCTAGTTCGGGCAGCAGTTCTGGGGACAGGCGACGCACCCGGGGCCGGATGCGGTCGTCCCAAAACAGGGGTTGGTGCTGGGCGAAGTTTTGGATGCTGGCGGGGAAGTGGGGCAGCAGTTCCAGGTAAATATCGCACCCCAGGGCGACCATGCCATCGACCCAAACATCGATATCCCGGCCCGTGAAATAGTGGTGGGAGCGCAGCAGCATCAGCAGTTCCTGACCCAACCCCAGGGCGGGGGTGGGGAGCAGGACGGACTGGCCCGAGGCGATCGCCCGGTAGATGCGTTCGGCCAGTTGGTTTTCCAGTTGGCGACGGTGGGGGTGGCGGGCCGTCCCGTAACTGCCCTCCGCAATCAGCACGTCCGGCCGCAGTCCCCGCAGTTCCCCCAGCGGCAGTCCCTCCACTAACCGGGAGTTAGAGAGGAAAAAATCCCCCGTATAGAACAGTTTGTAGGTGCGGTGGGGGGAAGTGTAAGTCAGCAAAATACAGGTCGCGCCGGGCAGGTGCCCGGCGGGGAAGAGGGTGACGGTGAGTCCGTCCTGGAGCGCGACTTCCGATCGCAGGGGCAGGGGCTGACAAAATGGCGGAATTTCACCCCGTTTCAGCGCCTCCGGCCAGTTGAGGGGCAGCAGTTGGGCGGTGACTTCGCTGGCGTAGATGGGGAGGTCGGGAAGGGCGCGGTGCAGGGGCAACAATCCGCGCACGTGGTCGGCATGGGCGTGGGAACACACCACCAAATCCGCCCGGGGGGAGTCGGGGGCGGCCAGCAGCGGCGAAATGTCCCGCAATCCGCACTCGAGTAAGATGCGGTGGGGCCCCATCCGCAGGAGCAAACACACCCCGTCATCTTCGTGGCCAACGCTATAGGGAAAGCACTCCAGATCAATCACAGCGATCGGTCAACATGAGAATTTAACTTAGATTTTAGATTTTTTGGGGATTTTGCTAGAACATTATTAAGAAGTATGTCGAAATTTAAGTTTAAGTTTTTTTAAGTTGCCATGTCGATTTCTCAATTACAGCACTTTTTTGATTGCTGTGTCGGAACCTGGACGACGGAACGCACCTACCATTACCTGAACCATCAGGAAGTGGAGCGATCGCACACGGAATTCGTCATCAACCCCCTGGAGACGGCTAATAAAATCAAAGTCCTCGAGGACAACCGCCTCTCCCACGCGGAACCCGAGGGTTTGCCGGGATACCAACTGGCATTCAACACCGTATCGGAAACGGGGGAACGGGTCTCCCAAGATTTGAATATCTTATTCGTACCCCGCAAAATTGAACTTCCGTTTATCGAAGGGGACTATTTGCGCGATCGCGCCTACGAAGAGGCCCGGGCGATGGTGGCCTATTTTCGCTTCGACACCCGCACCCGGGAGCTGTTGATGACTACCACCTACACCCGGGTCGTTTCCGTCGATTCCATCACCTTGATCAATCCCAACCTGCGAATCCGCAGAATCCTCAACTACCAGCGTCCCCTCGACAATGAACCCCTCGACACCGTTCTTTTGGCCGGGTTCGGGGTGGAGCAGAAGAGGGGGTAGGGTGTGGGGAATGGGGTGTGGGGTGTGCTCCCTCTGCTCCCTCTGCTCCCTCTGCTCCCTCCGCCCCCCTGCTCCTCTGCCCCCCTGCTTCTCTACCGAATTTCAAATTCCGTACCCCGGTAGCAGCCCTGGAATGAGGTCAGGGGGACTCCCGCCGCTTGGCTGAAGCGGGTCATGACCGCCGGGGAGGTGGTTTCCCAGCGGTAGACGAAATCGCCCAGAAATTGCCCGTTTTCTTCGTAGCTGTACTCCTGGATGGGAATGCCCTCGACCCCCGTCACCGCCTGATCGTGGTAGCCGTTGAGGATGATTTTTTCCACCGTCGCGCCGTCTTCGAGAATCACGTTCCATCTCACCGGTTCGTAGGAGGAGAGGACCAGCACGATCGCCTTGTCCCGTCGCCCCACTTTCACATCGATGGTTCCGGTGGTGCGATCGCCCATGCCGTGGCGGGAGTCAGCCTCGTAGACGCCCACGAAATGCAGTTCGCGATCGCCCGTCGCCGGTTTCACGAAGGCGGAACAATCCCCCGAACTGCCCGTCCCGCCGATGGTTTGGAATAAAACCGGAGGGGCCGACGGCGGTTGATTTCCCGTCAAATTACCTTCGACAATCGGCATCAAAGAAGACCAGGTATTCATTCCCAATGCGGCGATCAGTGCCGTCCCCGCACCGACGGGAATCAAGGTGAGCAAATATCGCAGCGATCGCGATCGCCGACCCGATCTCACATTGCGGGCGATCGCGTAGCGGAGATCCCGGAGGGGATGGGTTTCGTCATCCAAACCCGCCAACAATTCCAAGCTTTCCGGTTCTTCGAGCAAGCCCTGGACGATTTTACCATCCCCCACATACAATTTTCTCGTCTTGCGATCCAACAGCAACCAATTTTCGTCCGTCCGCGTCAACCCGTAATCCTGCAAAATGGGGCGGTTTTCTTTGTATTCCAAAAAAACCTGCCAAGCCGCAACGTTAGCCGTTCCCAAGCTTTCCCCGTCGGCGTACATCACCTGATTGATTTGCGGTTCCCAATGCCAAGCCACCCAGCGGCGATCGGCTCGATAACCCAACGCTTTTTCGAGACGGGGGTGGGCATTGAGATTCAGGGGTTCGATAAAGTCAGACATGGCGATTTCTGATCGTTGAGATTTCGGTCATTCTCTCTCTTATAACATTCTATGACTATCCGCCTGGGAGGCTGAGAAACCCGGTTTCCGGCTCGAATCCCCAATTATCAATTTTCAATTGTCAATTATCAATTAGATTCGCGGTGTCTTCCCAGAGGAGATAATCCGCCTCCGCATCCGGACTGAGGACAAAGTGATTGAAAAATGGGTCACATAGGTTGGATTCGGGAGCGACACATGACGAGTAACATCAATCCCACAGTTGATTTCGGTACGGCGGGGGTGACGGCGGCAGAGATATCGTCGGAAGACGTGCGGGTGCTGCTGCGTCAGATCGAAGCGGAACTGCACCAGAGCGAAGTGTATCGGATCGCCCTGCAAAGTCTGAAAAAGACGTTGGGGGAAGGGACAAATCAAGCGGAAATCGTGGTTCGAGCCGTGGGGCGGGAGGCGATTCAACTTTCGATCAAACAGTTGATTCGGCGGCACAGAATGATGGTTCGGACGGCCGCGGCCCAAAGCGCGATCGCACCCGATTCAACCCCCGAACCGGAGGCGGTTTCTCCGACACCCCCGCCCCCCCCACCGCCCTCCGTGGTTGACGTGGGGGCGGTACGGGAGACATCCGGAGAGGAATCGGACATCGAGGAGACGGGGGGCAAAAGCGAAATTTCTCCCCCATCGGAAGCGGAAACGGCGGCGGAAACAACCCCTCCCACCCCGAAACCCGCCCCGGCGAAAAAGAAAAAGCGCAAAAAACTCACCCCCGCCGAACGGGCACAACAGGCGAAACGGCAGCGGGAAGATCGCCTGCGTCAACTCGGGAAAACCCTCCAAGACGCCCGGGAAGCCTGTTCTGTGTCCCTGCGACAACTGCACCACCAAACCCTCGTCCCCGTCAGCCTCGTGCAAGCCTTGGAAACGGGATGTTTGGACCGCCTCCCGGAAGATATCTATTTGCGGGGGTTCATCTGCCGCCTGGGGAACGCTTTGGGACTCGACGGGCCGACGCTGGCTGCTTCCCTGCCGACTCCGAGCCCCGACGGCTACCCGGTTCCTTCCTGGTCCAAGGTGAAATTGAATTCCGGGTTTTATCTCAATTCGGTCCACCTGTATTTGGGCTACACCGCCATCCTCGCCGGTTCCCTGAGTGGTTTCGCTTGGCTGGCCCAACAACCTTTGCCGGAAAGCGAACTGCCCCCCGACGTTCCGGAGGCGACGCCGGACGCCAAATCGGAAGCGGAAGTCGAAGCGGTTCCGGGGTTGAAAAGCGATCGCACCCAGGGCATCGTCTTGGGCGCCGATATCGCCCCCCCCGAACGGATGGCGCCGGAGTTGATACCCCAGCAGTTGACGAGTATGGGGGCGGGAAATTTTGTTCCCAATCCGGGGTGATATTATAGCTGTCAGTTGTCAGGTATCAGCAGTCAGCTAATATCAAATCCGGTTATCCCCTCCTAAACCTCCCCAATCATCGACCGATGATTTGATCGGGTAGGGGCGCAAGGCTTGCGCCCTCGGGGAATTGATTCCCAAGCGGTCTCGATATCTGACCCGTTTTTTTTCCGGGCATTCAACCGGATTTGATATAACGCTCGAAGTCTCACCATTTCCCGAGGCGGGGATGTGGGGATGTGCGAATGATTTTGGCAGTTGCGATCGCACTGAGAATTGTGTTGCAGAAGTCGGAAAGAATGGCTCCCCTCTCCCAAAATTGGGAGAGGGGTTGGGGGTGAGGGCTTTCATCCATCAACTCCCCTCTCCACAAAGTTGAGAGAGGGGTTGGGGGTGAGGGCTACTTAAAACACCCAGAAATCAGTCTCGCTGAGATCCTCCTGAACCTGTGCAATAGCCGTCTCATCTCCCACAGACACAGTTGGATTATAGTACAAAATTCCACGACTTGGATCGTAAATAAGAGGGGTACTGACGACTTGCAACCAGGGGTCGTAATCGGGAATTATCGCAAACTCACCTTCAGTCAGTGCGCCGGGTGACAAAACATCAAATCCCTCTGAATCCAGGTAAATTTTATCACCTTCAGCAGAACTAAAATCAGTGATAGTATCCACCCCATAAGAACCATCTGGACTGAAGTTAAAGGAAAACGTATCGGCTCCCACACCCCCTTCGAGACAGTCATTTCCTCGGTCTCCAGAAAGCATATCATTTCCTTCGCCACCGAAGACGGAGTCATTGCCTTTGCCCCCATAAAGACAGTCATTTCCTTGGTCTCCATAAAGGATGTCCTGGCCCAGGCCACCGAAGAGGGAATCATTGTCTTGGCCCCCATGAAGACAGTCATCTCCTCGGTCTCCAAAGACGATATCATCGCCCGGGCTACCGAAGACGAAATCATTGTCTTTCCCCCCACGAAGACAATCATCTCCAACACCCCCAAGCAAACTATCAATTCCCCGATTACCCTGGAGTGAGTCATTGCCAATCCCGCCTACAGCCGTATCCTTTCCGCCACCCAAGAGAACTTCATCATCATAAAAGATCTCATTATCCTGACTGGTACTCGCAAAACTCTGGTTTCCCGAAGCATCCTCAGCCGCATTCTCCCGCACCGTCGCCGTAACAGTTTCATCTGGGACCATCCCACTCACCGCAACGGTAAAAAAGCGATCTTCATGGCCACTCACCGGAGTTACATTCACCGTCGGTGCCTCTGCCATCCCTCCCAACAAAACATCATTGGCATCAAAGCCAGTAATCGGCTCACTAAATGCCACCGTGAAATTCAACGGTTCTTCAAATGCAGGGTCGTCCTGATAGTTGGCCTGGTTAATCGTCACAGATGGTCGCTCATTATCAGTTGGAATAGCTGACAGGTTAATTCTCGCTTCATCCCAAGTCACCCCAACTGAGCGGTCAGAAAAGTCACGACTCACAATTCCAAGCCCCCCCGGCGGTAGCAGTAGCTCCGGCGGTAGTATCAGAGCCGAATCCTGATAAAAGATCTCATTTTCGGCTTCAACCGGCAGCAGCGGTTGTAAAATCGCCAACAATTCGGGCGACAAATTTGCGGTCAAAGCCTGAATTTGTTCCGCCGTAAATCCCTGCACCTGTTCCGCCGTCAAACCCGACAAAAATCCCTGCAACTGTTCGGCGCTCACACCCTCAGTCAGCGCTTGAATCTGTTCCGGCGTCACCGCCTGCCACTGTGCCAAACTCAAGCCTTGGGCGGTTGCCTGCAACTGTTCCGGCGAGAGTTTTTGCAGCAGCGTTGTCAACACCTCCGGCGTCACCGCCTGCCACTGCGCCAAACTCAAACTGTTGGTGAAGCTGGCGACTTGTTCGGCATTCAAATCTTGCACCTGTTCGACGCTCAAGGTTTCATACAAAATCCGAACTTGTTCCGGCGCAAATTTATCAATCAAACTGCCAATTTGTTCCGGGCCAAAACCTTGAATCTGTCCCGGAGACAATCCTCCAATCAAGGCGGTAAATTGTTCCGCTGTCAACCCTTGCAGTTGTTCGGCGGTCAAACTTTCCAAAAAGGCTTGGGTTTGTGCCGATGACAAGTCTTGGGTCACTTCTCCCCACTGTTGCGGTGTCACCCCTTGCAATTGCTGGGGACTCAACACCGGGATAAAGGTTCGCAACTGCTCGGGTGTGGTGTTTTGGGTGAAAGCTTGCCACTGTTCTGGCGTCACCGCCTGCCACTGTTGCGGCGTGAAGTTTTGCGTCAAAGTTTGCAACGTTTCCGGCGTGAAACTTTGCAGTGCATCCCGCCAATCCTCCGGCGCAATTGCCGCGATTTCTTCCGGCGTGAACGCCAGAATTTGTTCGACAGTCAGGAGGGGCGGTTCATAAGTAAATTCTTCGCCAATAACAGTCACCGGAATGGTTTCCAAAGACTGTTCTTGTCCCCCCCAATAAATCACCCTTCCAGCCGGGTTGAATACCAGGTTGACCGTACCCCGTTGATTCATCCCTCCCACACCAACAGAATACCGCCGAGTTGTCATTGCTGACAGGTTAATTATCGGTGAAATTCCCGGTGAAAATGCCGTGCCAGATGCGATGAAATCGCCGGTGTCAAGGCCGGTGACTAGCTGATTAAATTCGACTTCAAAACTGACGGCATCCGGTTCGGGTTGCAGGTCGGGTTGGCCAATTGTTGCCGTCAAGGGGACAGGTACAGTGGTATCCACGGTGAGACTCACCGCCGTGGAAGTTTCGGAGATGTTCCCCGCCGCGTCTGCGGCTGTAGCCGTCAAGTTGAAAGTGCCTTCTGCCAAGGCGGTGGCGGGGGTGAAACTCCAGTTTCCGTCCGCGTCGGGAATCGTGGTGCCGAGTGAGGTTTCGTCTCGGAAGATAGTGACGGTGCTTCCGGCTTCGGCGGTGCCGGTGATGTCGGGGGTGGTGTCGTTGGTGATACCGTCGCTGGTGATAACTGGGACAACAGGGGAGGTGGAGTCTATGATTAAGCTCGTTGCTGTCGATGTTGCAGAGATGTTTCCCGCCGCGTCTGCGGCTGTAGCCGTCAAGTTGAACGTACCTTCTGCCAAGGCGGTGGCGGGGGTGAAACTCCAGTT
>NZ_JAYFER010000627.1:0-14186 GCF_055795065.1 Lyngbya sp. CCY1209 | reverse complement strand
AAACCCTGATGTCGAGGGAATTTCCCCTCCCTACACCCTACACCCTACACCCTACACCCCCTCTAGCAGCGCTATAAATCACTGTGGAGGCAGGCCTCTGTGCCTGCCTTTCCTCTTAAATATTAGGACTGTGGGGGCAAGGCTCTGTGCCTGCCTTTCCTGTTAAATATTAGGACTGTGGAGGCAGGCTTCTGTGTCTGCCTTTCCTATTAAATATTCGGGTTGAACGACAACGTAAAACTCTTAATTATCAATTATTAATTGTTAATTATTAATTCTTGACGGATCTCGCGCCACAAGTCGCGGTACTGTTTCAGAGTCGATTCCGGCAGAGGGAGCAGAAATTCGCTGCGTTCCAAAATCTCGGCATCGGGGAGCAGTTGGGGATTGTCCCGCAAATCCGGCGGCAAATCCGCCCGGTTCGCACCCCAGACGATGGGAGAGGTGGCCCCGGTGAGCAGGGACATCTGGGCGGCGATGTTGGGTTGCCAGCAGAAATCGATCCACTCTCGGGCCAAGTTGTCGTCTGCGGCGGGGGCGGCTTTCGGCTTCACCCACAGATCGGTCCAGAGGGCGGTTCCAGACCGGGGGATGGCGATTCCCAGGTCGTGTTGCCGCTGGACCGCGGCGGAAATGTCGGTGGACCAGCCCAGGGCCAGCCAGGTGTCGCCTAAAATTAACGGTTTGAGATAGTTGTCGGAGTCGTAGAGGCGGACGTTTTGCTGGAGTGCGAGCAATTCTTCTTTCAAATTGGGGACGGTATCGAGATCTGCGGTATTGTAGGAGTACCCCAATTTTTTCAGCGTCAGGCCGATGACTTCCCGGGGTTGGTTTAGCAGGGAGATGCGATCGCGCAATTCTTCCCGCCACAGGTCGCCCCAGTCCGTCGGAGTCCACCCCAATTCCTCGAAGCGATCGCGGCGGTAGGCGATGGCGGTGGTGCCCGAGCGGTAGGGTGCGGCCCAAATCTGGCCGTCGTCACCCGCGACCAATTCTCCCTGACGGTTTCGCCTCACCAAATTTTGCCACCTTTGGGGGAGTTGCGGCCACTGCTGCAACTCCTCCGGATTCAGGGGTCGGAGCCAGTCCTGTTGGATGGCCCGGGTCAGCCAAAAATCGCCGATCATGACCAGATCGGCGGAACCGGTGGCGGTCTGCCGCCGGGGGATCAAATTCAGGGGAAACCGGCCCGGCTCGTCGGGGCCGGAGGAATTTTCGTCGCCCCGCAGTTGCTCGTAGAGGGCATTCAGACTGGCTTTGGGGACGAAACGGGGGGCCGATCGGCCTTCGAGTTGCCGGCGGAATCGATTCACCATTTGAATGGGGACGGTATCTTTGAGCAATTCGATCTCGAAGGCGGGGGTGGCAGAGCACCCCGACACCGCCGCTTCGAGTGCCAACAGACTGGTCCCCAACAAAAAAGATCGTCGCTTCACGAAATGCGTTTTTCCAAGTATTGTCCGATCATGATCTGCTCCCGGGCCCGGGAGATAATGGTCTGGCGAGTCCGGTATTTGTCGCCGATCTGCTTGATCTCTTCTTCAAATACAGACCCATTGTACTCGGTTCGCAGACACAATGTGTTGGGGTCGGGCATATGGTAGGCTGCCGTGATGGGTTTGGGGGTGGCGAACCCGCGATCGCGATATAAAATGTTCCCCAAGACACCGAAGCAGGTGGAACCCTTCGACTGCTCCCGTCCCGAGAGGCGATCGCTGCTTTCCCAGGTGACGTGGGAGCCGCACTCCCAGGCCATTTCGTCCGCCAATCCGTGGGCGCGGGCCAGCCGGATCAGTTCTTCGCTTCCGGGTTCGAGAAACCGGACGGTGATGTAGCTGACGATTTCTTGGGTGGAGCCTTCCGGGAGGGTGTAGTAGCGCCGTTCCGACCGCCAGTCACCGCAGGACCGTCGAAAATAGGTGGCGATCGCAGACGCCACGTCGATCTGATTCTGCCTTCTCGGTAATGTCATTTAGGATGTCCTCGTCAAAATAATCGGTGTCAATCCTGTGTCAAGCGCCCGGTCGTTGTTTCGTTACATTTCTTAATATAACCACAAATACCCGCATCCCGCAATCTATCCGACGGGCGAATTTTTCGCCGTCCGGACGATGCGATCGCCCCCGAACGGAACCGGGGAAGTCACTCAAACAGTTTGGAAAACTCTAATCACCCCACCGGGTAAATACAGTTACCCCTGTTACAAATCCGCCTCCGATCGATGGCAATTGATCACATTCTCTCTCATCGAGCGATCGCGCCCCGAATCGAAACACCCCCACTTTCGAGAGATGGCGGGGGGCGTTTCATCCGGTTAACTGATCGAAACAAGTTTCGCCGGGGTGACGATGTAAACATTTGTCAACTCTTTTCAGATTAGCCGGCTTCAATTCGGTCGAAAACTCTTCTCAATTGTTTCCGAACGGGTCCCCCCAAATCGAGCCGATGTTGGGAACAGAAGATCGGGGGATAGGCGGGCGATCGCCCGTCAATTTGTCGCCCCCCGAAGGGGAGGTCGCGGCCCCGAAATCGGGTTGAATGTGGGCGAAATCGGGGGCTTTTGCGGCCGACAATTTCGATGTGTCCGCGATCGCGATCGCCCCGCAGTCCGATGAGTGGAGCGGCTCAGAATCGGCGCGAGAAAATCCCCGCAAACCGGGCGGGGCGGTCGGTGGGGCGCGATCGCCGGAAATGTCGTCCTCTGGGGGAGCGGATATGCGATCGGTCCTCCGGCGGCGAGTATCGGGTCCAAAAACGTCCGGAGTATAACCAAAATATATGAATGTCCGATGTTCGATTAGAACAGCGGGTTCAAAGGTTAAATAATTGAGAAGTAATTCCGGATTCACTCCGATCCCGTTTTAGAATCAAAACCGAGATACCCGTTCATCGTATGAAGAGGAATATTTATGGATGTGCTGACTCAACAAGTCATCGCCTTAACTCATAAAGTAGATGCCCTCTATGAGATCGTCATGCAACTGAGTGAAAAGAGTGGCGGGCATGACGAGCAGATGTCGCTCCCTTCGCTCTCCCTCGCGGTCGAAACGCCCGAGCCGACTTCGGTGGCGGAGGAAACCGTTGGAGAGACATCTGAAGACGGCACTAGATTGACCGCATCTCCCCCGCCGGCTCAGTGGAGGGTGGAACGTCGTCGGGCGGAACACAAGGACGTTCTGATCGACGACTGTTACACCGACAGCACCAACGTCGTCCACCGGGAAGAACCCACCCTGACGGCCGACGTGCAGATCCAACGGCTGACGGCCCAGTTGACCGCCGCCTACAATCGCATCGCCGCCCTCGAAGAACAGTTACTCTCCAAGCGGACCCGCATCTGAGTCGGGCCGGCACCGGCCCAGACGGCCGGCCAAACCTTCGATCTCCCCGAGGAGTCGGGCCGAGTCCCAGCCGGCGAAGAGGTGGGAGGCGATCGCACATCCGCCGGCCCCCACCCCCTCTTTTACATATCCCCGCTCGTAGGCCCGGAGTTGGGGATATCGGGAACGGGCAAAACTGAGTTGGGTCGCCAGCAGGGGAACCGGACCGGCCGCCCGGGCCAGTCCCGGGGTGTCCCCCGTCGGGTCTTCCGCCACCCAGCGGGTGGTGCCGACCGCCACCCGGTCGGGAGTCCAGGGCAAATTTTCGCCCTCGGCGATCGCCCGGGTGAGGGCGTAGACCGCCAACATCTGGGTGCCCCCCGCCAGCAGCACCCCGGCCCTCCTGACGGCCGCGATCGTCAGGCCCGCGACGGCGATCTGCATGGGGTCGCCGACGGCGGCGACGAGTCGAAACGGGTCGGCCGCGCCGGGGTTCAAATCAGCGGCCCGCAGTCCCGCCTCCGCGATCGCCAATTTTTGACCGTGATTGCAGCGGGGGTGGCTACTATTAACTTTTCCCGCCGCCGGAATTCCCAACCCCACCAGCACCGCCAGAGCCGTGGTCGTCCCACCGACGACGCATTCTCCGATCGCGACATAACTGTTTTGAGCCATCTTTCCGAGGCGATCGCCCCAGGCCAACCCCGCCTCAAATAACGCCCGGACGACCGCCAAATCCAACGCCGCCCCCGAACTGACGCACCGGGCCGGAACCCCCCCCAGATGGATGCTCGGCACGGAGGGAACCACGGGAACCCCGGCATCGAACAGATACAAAGGAATCTCCAAGGTTTCGATGACGGCCCGAGAAATCAACACCGGAGATGCCCCCGCCACCAGCGGCGGCAGGGGATATTTGGGATGGGGGTTCGGGCCGTCGTGGAGGAATTCGGCGTCGGCCAGATAAGTCCGGCGGCGGTCGTCCGGCGTCGCCCCCGCCCCCGAGATCCCCGGCAGCAACCCCGTCTCGGTGAATCCCAAAACGCAGGCGAATAGAGGCTTGCAGCCCCGATACCGCTCCGACCACCTTTCCCCCCGGGGAAGTTCCGTGTAAACCCGAATTGCCGTCATTCGTCGTAGTCGAGTAAGATTTGCACCCAGCGGGGGGGGCGGGGGATGGGGGATTTGAGGCGATCGAGCATCAGCAGGGCCACCAGGTGCACCACGAAGAGATAGACGATGCTGTTGGCAAACACCATCAACACGGCGACGAGTTGGACGAAAAGCAGACTCGGGGGGGCCAGCAACCCCAACTTGATGAAGATCCACTCGGCCAGTTCCGCGATTTGCGTGGTGGCGTAGACCCACAGATCCCGGCCGAGGAGGATGGAGAGCAGCCAGTAGCGAAAAAAGAAGCCGATCGCGCCGATTAAAGCCCCGATGGCCACCGAAATCGGCCAGCGGGCGCCGCGCTTCCACAACCCGCCCAACACCACCCCCATCCAGGCGTAGGGAATTAAAAACAGAACGCTGCGCGTCGGTCCCATCAACACCGTCAGCAGCAACCCGGAGGTGAGGGCGCCCATATTGGCGGCTCGACGGTTCCAGCGCAGGTAGAGTAACGCGATGGGGAGGGGGAAAAACACCCGCAACAGCGGACCGAGGGGAAAGTAGTAGTTGACGAACCAAATCAGACTGGCGGCGCTGGCGAGAAACGCCGTTTCCACCATCATCAGCGGGGATGTCGAAGGGAGAGAATCGGGGGATTTGGGGGGGGAGTCGGCGTTGGTCTTGGGAAAATCGCTCATGCGGCCGGGAATTGAAAGGGGCAAGAGTGGGAGAGGGGAAATCGGGCGATCGCACCCAGGCCCACCCGTCAGACCAACATCCGCTCCAGGGCGTGGACGTCGGGGATGCTCAGGGTTTCGCGATCGCGCTTGATTAACCCTTTCTTCTCCAGTTTACTCAGAACCCGAGTGACCGTTTCCCGAGCCAGTCCGCTGAGACTGCTGAGTTCCCGGTGGGGCAGGTTGGGAATTTGCGTCCCCGTGTCGGTGGTTTTTCCCTGTCCCTCGGCCAAAAATAACAGGATGTCCGCCACCCGGGAGGCGCTGTCGGACTCCCGCAACCGCAACCGCCGGTTCACCTGGCGCAGGCGCCGGCCCATCAACTGGGCGAGGCGGATGCCACCCAGGGGTTCGGTGTTGATCAGTTCCACGAAATCCTGGGCGGGCATATTGCCGATGGTCGTCGGGGCGAGGGTGATCACGTCCGTGGAACGGGGCACCTCGTCGAGGGCCGCCATTTCGCCGAACAGTTCGCCCTTGCCCAAAATGTTGAGGGTGACTTCCTTGCCGTCGAGGTTGTAGGTGCGAATTTTCACCCAGCCATCCAAAATAAAATACACGGAGCTGCCCCAATCATTCTCCAACAGAATCACCTGATTGGCCGGATGGCTGCGACCCACCACATGAGCTGTCGCTTTTTCGGCCACCTCGTCGGGCAGACCCAGAAAAAACGGAGTCGAGAGAATCATGCGGGTGATATCTGATTGTGACTCGCGGGAGAAGTACCGATCTTCCATTGGGCTATCATGTTTGAAATTCGTTGAAGCTGTGGTCGGGCGGGGAGGAAATTGATGAACCGATCCAATTCACTTCACCGCAGCCCGCCACGGCGCCAACCCTAGTCCAACAATACCACTATTGTTGGGTTTCGCTACCGTTGACCAGAATACCCGGACCGGGCGAACACCCGATCGCGGGTGGAACGTTTCGGAATCGAACCGGCGGGAATCGTCCGGCCTTCGGGCCGCGGTCTGGATGGGTTCGGTCTTGATGGCGATCGCGCTCCCATCCCGGTCGGGTGCGGACTGGATGTGAGGTGGGCAACTCTTATTTTAAAGGAATTGTGAAGCAAAACGATGGCATGGGCTTACAATTCACCCGATCGCCACCATCGCTCCGTAAGGGGAAACCGAGGGGTCCAGAGTACCCGGGGACAATTCCTTGAGTTGGGTCCGATCCCTAACCTATGATGGAAGAGAACATAGGAGTTGGTTTCTACGTCGGGAAGATTTTTGAAGGATTGGAGCGCGAGCATCAGGCTTCGCAACAGGTTCACCCGGGCCGTCCGCTGATTTTTCCAGGGCAATCCGGACAGGAGAAGGGATTCGGACTCTGGATTCGGAAATTGAACTAGACCACGGCTCATTCCGATTCAAACGCTAGTAAAAATGAGGTTCCTGCCTTGACTTCTCATCAGGATCAAATTCAGGCTCTAATTGCTGAAATTGACGAAGTGCTCAGTCAACCCAGCCCGAGACTCCCCTGGGTGGCCTTCGGCGAAACGGTTACCCGGGCGCGACAGGTTTTAGAGCGAGTTCGCAACTACCTCGTATCCCTACAGCGGGAGATGGGCGACTCCCCGCGATCGCTCCTTCCCCGGGTCTCCCCCGGCGACCTCTCGTCGGCCGCGCCGTCCCCACAGCAGGAGATTTGGCAGGCGCTCCGAGAAGAAATGGGCTACCTGCGATCGCAACTGACGGGACTCCTCCAAAATGAAGTGGAAGAATTGCGACAGGAACGGCAACGCCTCGTCCAAGATATCCGCACCTTGGAAAGTCGCCGCCAAGAACATCTCACCCCCATCGACGGGGAAACCGACCGCCAACAACTGATCGCCCAATTCCTGCAAGAACTGATGAACCGCCTCCAGGACAGCCTCACCCAGCGGGTGGCGGAGACGCTCTCCCAACTCGAAGAACGGGTGATCGAGGCGGTGCTGACGGCGGAAACCGTCGATACGCCGACGCGAGGAGACCTGGAACGCTACGACCGCCACACTTCCCCGCTCTCGGAAACGGAAAATTTTGGGGATGAGTCGGAAACGTCCAAACTCTTGCCCCGGCTGACTCCGGCCGGGCGACTTGAACAAATGCGGATGTTGCAGGCTCAGTCTGATCACCTGTTGATGACCTTGGATTCGAGTTTGAGCGTCATTTTTGAGGCCCTGCAAAGTAATTTGCAAACCTATCATGAATCCCTATCCCAAAATCTCGAAAAAATGCACGGTCTGGGCAAACAGGGGGAGGTGATTTTTTCGGCTTGGATTAATCACCTGACTCAGCAGTTGAGCCAAGCCACGACGACTCAATGGCAATCCTCATTGCAACTGACGGATGAGGAACCGATGCCCCCCTCGCCCCAAAAATCTGACGCCATTGCGGACAAGCCGGTGGCGACCCCCCCGGCGGAATCTGCCCGCCGGCCGGAGGCGAAGCGGGAGGATGTCTCCGTTCCGGAAGGGATTCCCCAGGAATTTCCCGACGGGGAAGAAGGGGAAGATATCGAGAGTTTATTTCCCTTCGCCGGTGTCGAACTTCCCCTTCCGAAAAAAGTCTCTAAGACTGAATCTAAAGCGGAAAAAGAACCCGATTCAATTCGTCTAGATATGGAAGATTTAGACGTAGATGAATTCGACAGTTTTGCGACAGAAACGGAGGCGAAAATCGACGAGGAAGAAAGCTGGGATTTAGACGAAAACTTGCCGGAAGAAGAAATCGAAGCCGGGGATCATATCGGCGATTCTGAAGCAGATGCGATCGCCTGGGATGCCGAGGATTTGTTCCCCGAGGAAGAAGGGGAAGAAGGGGACGACATCACCGCTGAAGCCGCCGTGGAAGTTAACGGAGAATCGGCAGAAGAAGAGGAAGCAGATGCGATCGCCTGGGATGCCGAGGATTTGTTCCCCGAAGAAGAAGGGGAAGAAGGGGACGACATCACCGCTGAAGCCGCCGTGGAAGTTAACGGAGAATTGGCAGAAGAAGAGGAAGCAGATGCGATCGCCTGGAATGCCGAGGACTTATTTCCGGACTCCTCCGAAACCGATTCCGAAAGCGAGGATTCGGAAATAGAAGACGATGAGGAAAGACTCGATACCCAAGACTTATTCGAGGAGACGGAAGAAGAAGCGATCGCGATCGGGCAACTGGACGATCTGACAGAAAGTTTAAACGGAAGTCAGCCCGAGAAATTCGACGAATCCTCGAGGCAACAAGGAGCCGATGCCGAACTGCTGTTAGAAAATGAAGATTTAGCGATGAATCAGCCCAATTCAACCGAAAATCTACCCCGTCAAGCCTCCCCCGCGTCTCAACCCGCCGACTTCCAGGATGAAACTACCCTCGAAGACTTCGGCAATATTTTTGATTCGCTGGAATTGGATGAAGAACCCCTGGAAAATTTCGTTCACGCTTCCCCCGACGAAAACTTGCTGCCGTCCGCATCCGAAGAAGATGACGATCAAATCGACTCGCAACTTCTGATCGACAAACAAACCCTGCAACATCTGGAAGCAGAATTAGCCAGCTTGGAACAGCCGTTTTCAGAGGATGAGGAATTGGAGATTTCGGACAGTTCCGACGAATTGATCTTACCCCAAAATGAGACGGCAGAAGAAACCATCACATTTGACAACCTGTTTGGCGAATTGGAATCCGATCGCCAATCCGGCGATCGCCCGCAATCTCCGGAGTCCGAATCGGCCGACGACCCATTTTCGGGATGGGGCGATTCCGATGTCACCCTCGACGATTTGCTCGACAGTTTCGACGCATCCGAAACCCCTTCCCAACCGCAGAAAGCGGACAAAGACGAAAGGTCTGCCGGCGACGATGGCGGCGGAGATTTCCTCAGCTTGGAGGCCCTATATCAAGAAATGAGTCAAGCGAAACCCATGAATAATTCGGGGAAAAAAACATCCTAGACGGCTGAGATAAAATCCCCAAATTCCCAATTCTGAGGAGGGTAGAAAATTTGATGTCAAAAGAGCCGAAATCCGTCCCATCCGAACAGCCGACCGCCGGGAAAAACTCACCCCCGACGCCGAAAGATTTGTACTCGCGACGGTGGTATCTCGGCCTGGATGTCGGTTCGACGGGACTGGCCGCATCTCTGCTGCTTCCCGCCACTCAGAAAGTCTATCCCATTTATTGGGTGTCCGAAGGCGAGGAAAATCGCCGATTTCGCCTCCCGGGCCGGGTAAACTGGCATCCGAAGGGAACCGATGAGGCGGTGGTTTTGGACCGATTCAAACCGCATCTTTGCCGAACCATCCCCCACCATTTCGGAGCCTCCGAAACGCCCTATCCCCTCCTGCAAATCGACCCGAATCACACCCTATTTTTGGGCGAATTTCGGCGGGCTTTACAGTTGTTAATTTCGACCCTAAATCCCCATGTCGGGGCAGTCGAATTGTCTCCGGAGTCGGGGGAAAAGCTGAGTCTGCCCCGCCCCCACACCTGCGGCGCGATCGGATTGGAACCGGACGCCTTCAAAAACGCCCTCGATCGCCTCGCCGGTGTCATCGTGGGGGGCCCCGCCAACGCCTCCCACGCCTACCGTTTCAACGTCCGGGAAGCCATTCTGGAGACGGGTTTGGTGGACAATCCCGGCCAAATCTTGACGGTGGAAGATGCGATCGCGACTTTGCTGACCCCATCGGACGAACCGCCCCCGGAGGGACTGACTCTGATGATCAATTCGGGGGCAAAAACCACGGAATTGATGCTGGTCGATTTTGCGGAAAATATCGCGATCGGGGAAAGTATCGCCTACGGCGGAGATGACCTGAATTGGGATATCATTTATCAACTGATCCCCCAAGATTTGCTCGCCGGAGACAATCCCAATTTTCAATCACCCCTGTTCAATCTGATTGAAAATAATAAAAACATTTTACAGCAGGGAAAAAATCTAACTCTCCCCCTCAAAGGAACCGAAATAAAATTGACTCAAGCGGATTTCAACCGCCGGGTGCTGCAACCCTTCATCCAAACCTTAAACCGGGAACTCAACCAATTGATGAGTCGGGTGGGAACCTCCCCTGTAGCAGTCAAACGGGCGATTTGTTGGGGGGGAAACGGCTCTTGGCCGGCCTTCACCCAGTGGTTACGACAAAAGCTCCCCAGTGCCGCCGTCATGCAAACTCCGAACCCCGGCGAGTCCGTGGCGTCGGGATTGGCTAGAGTGAAATTATATCCCCAATTCTTCGATTTTGCCCGCCAACAATACGGGGATTATTTCCTACTCGGAGAACTGCTAAAGGTGTTCGGAGATGTACCCCTATCGGCGAAAGTGGTGATGAATCGTCTGGAGGAACGGGGGGTTAATACTCGCGCCTGCGAAGCCCAAATTTTGGCAATCCTCGACGGCCAACTCCCCGCCGGATTCGTCCCCTCCGAGTCCGATTGGGCGCTATTCGCACCGGAATCGCGATCGCACCCCGACATTGAAATGATCAGTCAGGGGGCGCTTTTTTACAAGGACGTGGACGGCAGTTATTTTATTAACCTAGAACGATCCGAGCGATCGCGCCAATACTTGCATCAACTCTCCCAAGGACACCGCCAGAGCTTGGACGAACCGTTGGCGATCGGAGAGTTTGATGGGGGAGTCGGGAGTCGGGAGTCGGGAGTCGGGAAATAAATTAACAATCAATAATTATTAATTGTTAATTATCAATTATCAATTATCAATTATTTCCTCCGGGGCCAGGGAATGGAGGGATTGGCGGCTAATTTTTGAGCCACCGCCTGGGCGCCGTAGCGGTTCAGGTGGCTGGGATCGACGAAGTAATTATATTGGGTTAACGCCTGTTCCGATAAGTCGATAAATAGGAAACCGAACTGTTGGGAGAGGTATCTCATGCGATCGCGGAATTGGCGTTCGGCGGACCAGCGCACCGAGTCGAGATAGTCGTCGGTGAGGGGGAGGTTGACGAACACCAGAGGGATGTTGCGGGCGGAGGTGAAGGCCACCACCGAATCGAAGGCCCGGGCCTGGACGCCCTGCAAGTTGAAGGCCCGATAGTCGCCGTCATACTGGCCGGGGACGTAGGGGCGGCGTTGATAGTAAGTGTAGGGGTTGTAGCGATCGCTCCGGGGCAAAAAGCCGTTGGCGTCGATCGCATTTAGGGAGGCCAAACGGGCGGCGATCGGCTGTTGTTCGGGACGGTAGATCAGATCTTGGAAATTCCCGGACGGGGCAACATTGTTTGCGGGTTGCAAAGCCATTTCCTCCTCCGTGTGCATGAACTTCCACTTCGAGCCCGTCGCGTCGCAGGGTTGGGGGAGTTCGTAGCAGGTGGTTGGGTTGACTTCATTTTGGGCCAGTTGGGGGCGGACGCCGGAGGCCAACCGCCGATGTCCGGCGGAGTCGAGAATGGCGGCGAAGGTGCGATCAAAGCGTCCGCTGTTGAAGGCCCGCACCCCGTCGGCCCAGACAATCATCCGGGGGAGGCGATCGGGGGGCAACACCAGTTTGAGCAAATAATCGACAACCTGGGCGGTGGCGCCGTTGATGCCGAAGTTGAAAATTTTCAGGTTCCCGTATCCCTTGGCGGCGAGGGACCGCTGCATTTGGTTGGGATCGACCCCCTGGAGGGCGCGGGAACTGCCCACGATCAATACATCGGGGGTGCCAACGGTGTTCAAATAGGACAGATAAAGTTGCAGTTGGCTATCGAAGGGTTCGCTCTCGAAGCTGGGAAATCCGGCGGCGGAGCTGGTTTTGGTGGCCTGTTGCTGGGAATAGGTCAAGTTTCTCATGTATTCGACCACCTTTTTCTCCGCGAAGGCCCGTTTCGGACTCTGGGGGGGGACGGCCTGCATCCACGCCACCGCCTGCACCCACTGGCGGGCTACCTCGTCCCAATCTTCCTTGGTGCGGGCGGTCTGGGCTAAACTGGAGGCTTTCAGGGCAAAGCGAACGGATTCGTCGAAGGGGTTGGCTTCGGTGCAGGTGTTGGATTTGGAGAGGATCTGACCCGACGAGCGCGCCACCGCACCCTCGCGAACCCACTCCCCCCGGGACACCGGGGCCGCGATCGCCGCATTGGAGGGGCGGGTAGCGGTATCCGACGGCCCGGACTGGGAACATCCGGCCAGGAGGGCGATCGGCAATATCGCCAAAATTGTGGCTGGCAACGGGAGACGATAAAATCTGCTCATTGATGCTCTGGCAATAGCGCTGGGAAATTTGGGGACAAGTCAGTGTTTTATTATAGTCCTGGGAAGCCGGAAAGTGTGCGACAGCATCACTCCGTATCCCCCGCCCGAATCACTCCTTAAATCGGCGGGACTCGGGGAGGGGAAAGGGCGATCGCTCCCCCCGGATTGGCGGACCGTCACCGTTGGGCGATCGGTATGGGGTGGCGATCGAATCCGTTTCAATTTCCGCCGTTTCAGGATAGCATCAATTTATCAATTTTGATTCACTCCAGTCATGAAAATTATCATCATCGGCGGCGGACTCGGGGGGCTGGCGACGGCGATCCGGTTGCGGGCGATCGGGCACCAAGTCACCCTTCTCGAAAAACGCGACAAACCCGGAGGCCGCGCCTACGTTTATCAACAGGATGGATTCACCTTCGACGGCGGTCCGACAATTATCACCTCCCCCTGGTTGATTCACGACCTCTTTAAACTGTGCGGCAAAAATTCGGAAGACTATCTCAAATTGGTCAAACTCGACCCCTTTTATCGGGTGCGATTCCCCGATGGTTCCGTCTTTGAATATAACGATAATCCCGAACAGATTATCCGCCAAATCGAACAATTCAACCCCGCCGATGTGGCCGGATACCAAAAATTCTGCCAAGCCGCCGACTCGGTATTTGAAAAGGGACTGCCCTTGATGACCACACCCTTTCTGAAATTCACCGATATGCTGAAAGTCGCCCCGGATATGGTGCAACTACAATCCTATCGCTCGGTGGCGGGATTTGTCAACCAATATATCCGGGATGAACGACTGCGACAGGTGTTCAGTTTTCACCCGTTACTCATCGGCGGAAATCCGTTCCAAAGTACCTCAATTTACGCCATGATTCACAAACTCGAACAGGCGTTCGGCATCTGGTTCGCGATGGGGGGAACCGGGGCGTTGGTGGGGGCGCTGGCGCGGCTGTTTAAAGAGAGTGGCGGAGAGTTATTGTTCAATTCAGAAGTCGATGAAATTGTCATCGATGAGAAGACACAACGGGCGACAGGTGTAATTCTGAAAAATCGAGAAACCCTGGAAGCGGATGCGGTGGTGAGTAACGGGGATGTCTCGTTTACTTACTTGCATTTAATCCCGCAACGGTTTAGGAGAAAATACGGCGATCGCAAAATTAAATCCCTGCGCCATTCCATTTCCCTGTTCGTGGTTTACTTCGGCACCAACAGGCGCTATGACAATATGGCGCACCACGAAATCATCATGGGTCCCCGCTATCGAGAACTGATGGACGACTTATTTAAACGCAAACATTTAGCGGACGATTTTTCCCTGTACTTGCACCGTCCCACGGCTACCGATCCGTCCCTGGCACCCTCGGGGTGCGACTGTTGGTATGTGTTATCTCCCGTCCCCAATTTGGCGGGAAATACGGACTGGAAAACGGCGGCGAAACCGTACCGCGATCGCATCATCCAGTTTTTAGAAAAAAATTATCTTCCCGACTTATCCAAACATATCGTCACCGAACATTACATCGATCCCCCGCACTTCCGCGACACCCTCAACAGCCATTTGGGAAGCGCATTTTCCATCGAACCGACGCTGATGCAGTCCGCCTGGTTCCGCCCCCACAACGTCAGCGAAGATATCCCGAACCTGTATTTTGTCGGTGCGGGGACCCATCCCGGCGCCGGGATTCCGGGGGTGATGAGTTCGGCAAAAATCGTGGCGGATTTAATTGGAAAAGCCTGATTTTCCCATCGGTAGAGGCAAGGCTCTGTGCTTGGCCATCAACAAATTATCAACAAGCCATTTCCCATCAGTGGAGGCAAGGCTCTGTGCTTGCCCATCAACAAATTATCAA
>NZ_JAYFER010000626.1:0-14251 GCF_055795065.1 Lyngbya sp. CCY1209 | reverse complement strand
GGGGGCAACCGTCTCTGGTTGCCCGCCCAATTGTAGTTGGGTCTGTGTGGGGGCAACCGTCTCTGGTTGCCCGCCCAGTTGTAGTTGTGTCTGTGTGGGGGCAACCTTATAGAGTTGCCCACCCAGTTGCACCTAGCCTTCATTCGCCATCGTTCCGGTGCGGACCGCCAAAGTTTGAATTTGGCCGTTGCGCTGCAATTCCATTTGCAATCGACCGCCCACCCCGATGTTTTCCACCGCTTCCTGAACCTCGGCGGCATCCTTAATCGCTTTGCCGTCGATCTTGGCGATCACGTCACCCGATCGCAACCCCGCCTCGTGGGCCGGAGAACCGGGAACCACCCGCACGATCAGCACCCCCCGGTCAGCCTGCACGCTCAAACCGCTGTTGGGGTCGCCGTTGATATCCTCCTTCACCTGGGGGTCCAACGTGACCATTTGGATGCCCAAAAACGGATGTTCCACCTTGCCATTGGCGATAATTTGGTCGGCGATATTTTCCACCCGATTGATGGGGATGGCGAATCCCAACCCCTGGGCGCCCTGGATGATCGCCGTGTTCATGCCGATCACTTCGCCCCGTTGGTTCAGCAGCGGCCCGCCGGAATTTCCGGGGTTGATTGCCGCGTCGGTTTGGATGAAACTCACCCGCTTGTCCGGGGCGCCGATGTCGCTGCTCGATCGGCCCGTGGCGCTGATAATTCCCATCGTCACCGTATTTTCCAGTCCGAGGGGATTTCCGATCGCGATCGCCATTTCTCCGGGCTGCAACCGCTCGGAATCGCCCAAACTCACCGTCGGCAGGTCGTCCGCCTCGATCTTCACCACCGCCACGTCCGTCACCGGGTCCGTCCCCAGAACTCGGCCTTCAAACTCCCGGCCGTCCCGCAGGGTGACGCGCACATCCGTCGCCCCGTCCACCACGTGAGCGTTGGTGAGGATGCGCCCGTCCGCGCCGACGATAAATCCAGACCCCTCGCCCCGAACCGTCCGCTCTCGGGGGACATCGGGCATTCCGGGGCCGAAAAATTGGCCGAAAAACGGATCTTGAAACGCATCCGGGACATTTGTTTCCACGGTTTTCGCCGTATCGATCCGCACCACTGCCGCTCCCACCCGCTCCACCACGGCACTCACGAGGTTGGGATTTTGGGCCAGGGAAGCATCCGGGGAAACTTGGGAAGCGATCGGTTCTTCTGGAGTTATGCTTGAGGAACGGGCATCGGAGGTGTAGGTCGTGACCCCCCAAGTGGCCGCCGCGCCCAACAGCGCCATCGACAGATAGGCGATCGGTTGAAACCGGGGACCGGAGGATTTCGATAAATCTTGCATGGCTCAAACCTTTGATTAACTTACGATTCCTAAGTTAAATCGGGGATTTGACGGATTCGTTGCATCCGTGTGACGGCGATATGAAATTTTGGTCCGGTATCGAGTCGGCGGTGGGGGGGTTGGAAATGGCTACACGGTTGTATCATAGAGGGATAGATTGCTTCAATTTTGAGATCTATCCCGATCGCCCGCTGATCGCCCGTACCCATCCCATTTTTCTGTCTCTTTCCGGTTTCCTAACGCGCCAATGATCCGGCTTCCAAACCATTCCAAGTTGGGTAATATTTTGCTGGTTGACGACAAACCGGATAACTTGCGACTGCTCTCGGAGATGTTGATCGACAACGGCTATGAAGTCCGGCGCGTCACCAAGGGCAAAATGGCGCTGATCACGGCTCGGGCTTCCCCCCCGGATTTGGTGCTGCTCGACATCAAGATGCCGGACATGGACGGCTACGAAGTCTGTGTGCAACTCAAAGCCGACAGCCGCACCGCCGAAATTCCCGTCATTTTCATGAGTGCTTTGGACGAGCTGCCCGATAAAGTCAAAGCCTTCACGATGGGGGGGGTCGATTACATTACCAAACCCTTTCAAGTCGAAGAAGTGTTGGTGCGGGTCAAAACTCAAATCACATTGCGGCGGCAGCAGCAACAACTGCAAATCCAGAATCGACAACTTCAAGAAGAGATTCAGAGGCGAAAGGAAATCGAAGCGGCCCTGCAGCGATCGCAATCCGAATTGCAAAAAGCCAACGCCGAACTGTACCGCCTCGCCCATCTCGACGGCCTCACCCACGTCGCCAACCGACGCCGATTTGACGAATACATCGATCGCGAATGGCGGCGTCTGGCCCGGGAGGGGCAACCCCTGTCCCTGATCATGTGCGACGTCGATTATTTCAAACCCTACAACGACCACTACGGCCATCAGATGGGGGACGACTGCCTGCGGGCGATCGCCCGAGCCATCAGCGACTCCCTCAAACGGCCCGCGGACCTGGCGGCCCGGTACGGCGGAGAAGAATTCGCGGTCTTGCTGCCCAACACCCCCTTGGACGGCGCGATCGCCGTAGCCGAAGACATCTCGCGATCGGTGCGGCACCTGGAAATCCCCCACCCCCACTCTCAAATCGGTGCGATCGTCACCCTCAGTTTCGGCGTCGGCAGTCAAATTCCCCACCCCGAAAACCACCCCTCCACCCTCATCGATCTGGCCGATCGCGCCCTGTACCAGTCCAAAGAACACGGCCGCGATCGTGTCACCGCCCTGCCATAGTAGGAGGGTGTAGGGGGTAGGGTGTAGGGTGTAGGGAAATCTCAAATCGGGGCGCAAGCCAGGGGCCCCGACAAGACCATCGAGAAGTTTGTACGGTCAAAAAAACAAAAAATATAATTATTAATTATTAATTGTTAATTGTTAATTGTTAATTGTTAATTGCAAATGTCCGAACTCACCCCCAACACCCCGACGCGGGAAGAACTGATGCAAGAATTAGCCGCCCTACGCCGGCAGGTCGCCCAACTCAAATCCCCGGCGGCCGAATCTTCCCAGGTCGCCCAACAAAAAGCCCTGTTCGCCGTGATCGGCAAAATCCGGGAATCCCTCGACCTCGAAAGCATCTTCACCTCCACCGCCCGGGAAGTACGGCAACTCCTCGACGCCGATCGCGTCGGGATGTACCGCTTCGACACCGACTCCCAATATCAATGCGGAGAATTCGTCTCGGAAGACGTCCTGCCCGAGTATAACTGTGCCCTGGCCGCCAAAATCAGTGACCACTGTTTCGGAGAGCATCACGCCCGATACTACCGACAGGGGCGAATTTGGATGGCCGAAGACATCTACACCCTGCCCCTGGCCCGCTGTCACGTCCAAATTTTGGCACGGTTTCAGGTGCGGGCCAACCTCGTCGTGCCCCTGTTGCAGGGGGAGAACCTGTGGGGACTCCTGTGCATCCACCAATGTTCCGGCCCCCGGCGGTGGCGTCCGCCGGAGATCGAATTCGTCCGCCAAATCGCCACCCACCTGGGTATCGCCCTCCAACACGCCGAATTCGTGCAAAAGTTGCAGCGGCAGTCCGACGACCTCACCCAGGCGGTGGCCCAGGCCGTGCAGCGGGAGAAGGCCGTAGCCGCGATCATCAACAAGATCCGCGAGTCCCTGAACCTGGAGACGATCTTCGACACCAGCACCCAAGAAGTCCGCCAGTTGCTCGAGTGCGATCGCGTCGTGATTTATCGCTTCAACGCCGACTGGAGCGGCGAATTCATGGTGGAATCCCAAGCCGACGGGTGGCTCTCCCTGATGAACCTCCAGCACCGGGATGCGTCTGTGAGAGCCAATATCAGCGAGTGCAGCCTCAAATACTTATCCAGCTCCCCCAACGTCGATACCCACCTCCAAGAAACCGAGGGAGGTCCGTTCAGCCGGGGCGAGGTGTTTCGGGTCTGCGACGACATCTACAAAGCCGGATTTTCCGACTGTTACATCGACATCCTGGAGCGCTACCAAGCCCGGGCCTACGCCATCATCGCCATCTATCAAAATCAACAGTTGTGGGGGCTGCTGGCCGCCTTTCAAAATTCCGGGCCCCGGGTGTGGACTTCGCCCGAGATCAACTTTCTCATGCAAATCGGCGCCCAACTCGGCGTCGCCATCCAACAGGCTCAACTGTTGGCTCAGACGAAACAGCAAAAGGAAAAACTCCAGACCACCCTGGAAATCGAACTGCGTCGCAAAGCCGAACATTTGCTGCGGGAAGCGGAGCGGGAGCGAGCCCTGGCTCAAGTGATCGACAAAATTCGGCGCACCCTCGACATCGACACCATCTTTCAGACCGCCACTCGGGAAGTCCGCCAACTGCTCGAAGCCGATCGCGTCGCCGTCTTCCGCTTCGATTCCACCTCAAATCATACCCGCGGCCAGTTTATTTCCGAGGACGTTTTGCCAGCCTTCAACTCCACCCTCACCCGGAGGATTCAAGACCCTTGTTTTACGGGCAAACTCGTCTCCGGATACCAGCACTCCCGGCTCCAGTCCGTCGCCGACATTTACGAGGCCCGTTTGAATCCCTGCTACATTCGACTGCTCGAAGCGTTTCAAATTCGCGCCAATTTGGTGATCCCCCTGTTAAAAGGGAGCCAACTTTGGGGATTGCTCTGCATCCACCAGTGTTCGGCCCCCCGCCACTGGAAAGCTTCGGAGGTGGAATTTGTCCGCAAAATTGCCACCCAACTCGGCGTCGCCATCCAACAGGCACAATTGCTGACCCGGGCTCAGCAACAGTCCGAAGAACAGGCCAAAGCCGCCCGACAGGAACGGGCCCTGGCGCGGGTGATCGAAACCATCCGGCAGACGTTGGATATCGACATGATTTTCAAGGCGACGGCCCAGGAAGTGCGGCAGATCCTCCGCTGCGATCGCGTCGTGGTTTACCGAAACTTGCCCGACTCGAAGGGGCAATTTTTATTCGAGTCCGCCATCGCCGGGAGCCCGACATTGAAAGATGCCCCCGAAAAAGAAATCTGGTTTTCCGAACACCTGCTCGAAAGTCCGGGAAATACCCATCAAAATAGCCACCGGCGGGCGATCGACGACATCTACACCGCCCCCCTCTCCGACTCCCACCGCCGCCTGATGGAGCGGTTCGACATCCGCGCCTACCTCGTCGCCCCCGTTTTCCTCGGCGAAACCCAGTGGGGGATGCTCGGCGTCTACCAACACCGCCTCCCCCGCCATTGGGAATCTCGGGAAGTCAGCTTGCTGCTGCAAATTGCCAACCAATTGGGGGTCGCCCTCCAGCAAGTCGAACTGATGGACCAGTTGCAAAGGGCGAAGGAGACGGCCGACGCCGCCAACCGGGCTAAGAGCGAATTTTTGGCCAAGATGAGCCACGAGTTGCGGACCCCCCTGAATGCCATCCTGGGTTTCACCCAAATTCTCGCCCGCGACGACCACCTGAACCCGTCCCAGCGGGAGCAGGTCAAAATTATCGGCCGCTCCGGGGAACACCTGTTGGAACTGATCAACGACGTTTTGGAAATGTCCAAGATCGAAGCGGGCCGCATCACCTTCAACGAGGACAGTTTTGACCTGCATTACCTGTTGGGCAATTTGGAGGAAATGTTGGGGTTGCGGGCGAAAAACAAGGGACTCCAGTTGTTTTTCGACTGCAGACCCGAGGTGCCCCAATATGTGAAAACCGACGAGAACAAGCTCCGCCAAGTTCTGATCAATTTGTTGGGAAATGCGATCAAATTTACCGATCGCGGACAAGTCACCTTGCGGGTGCAATGTTCCCCCCGCCCGCACCCCGACGGGACGATTTTGGCCTTTGAAGTCGAAGACACCGGCCCCGGAATCGCCCAGGCGGAGATCCCCCTGCTATTTGAAGCGTTCGGACAGACGGAGACGGGCCGCAAGTCCAACGAGGGCACGGGTTTGGGATTGCCGATCAGCCAAAAATTCGTGCGGATGATGGGTGGCGAGATCTCCGTTAACACTCGGGTGGGACACGGCACCACGGTTCAATTTGAAATCCTCGTCAAAGCCGCCGATCGCAAAGAGATTCCCGCCCAACCCAATCCCAAACGGGTCATCGGTTTAGCTCCCGGAGAACCGACTTACCGAATTTTGGTGGTTGAAGATGCCGAGGAAAATCGCCGCGTGCTGGTGCATTTGCTCTCCGAGGTGGGTTTTGAGGTGCGGGAGGCCGAAAACGGCTTGCAGGCCCTCAGAACCTCCGCTGAGTGGTTCCCCCATCTGGTCTGGATGGATATGCGGATGCCGGTGATGGACGGTTTGGAGGCGACCCGCCGGATCAAAACCGAAATTCCCCCCGATCGCGTCCCGACGATTATCGCTCTGACAGCCCACGCCTTCGAGGAGGAGCGATCGCGCATTTTGGCGGCGGGGTGCGATGATTTCGTCAGCAAGCCTTTCCGCGAGGCGATCTTATTCGATCAAATGGCACAACATTTGGGGGTGCGCTACGAATATAAAGATAATCTGGAATTGATGTCCCCAGAAACCGAGTCCCCCCCGACTTGCGACCTCCCATCCGCGACGATCGGCGATCGCCTCCGGGAAATGCCGAAAACCTGGATCGCGCGAGTGCACCGGGCCGTCTTGTGTACGGACGAACCCGAAATTCTCGCCCTGATCGCAGAAATTCCCGAATCCCAAGCGGATTTGGGCCGCTGCCTCAGAGAGTTGACGGATAATTTTGAGTTCGACCAAATTTTGGAGATGACGGAACCGATAGCCGGAGAATCGGGAGTTTGAGGATTTTCGTCGCCATGTTCGCCCGTTTCTCCCGAGCATCGATACGCTCCGGATATTCCGCCGCTCCCGGTGCATAGAAAAAATAGGATATTCTAGAATAGCCCCAAGGATCAACCGAGCGATCGCGGTTTTTCTCGATCTCGACGATGCACGGCATTCGTCAGAGTCATTGGGAAACGAATAAAATGTACACAGGATATGGTGACGTAGTAGCATCCGGGAGAATTAATGAGTAGCAATCACAAAATATTGGCCGTTACCCGACCCAAGAAACCCCCCGAACCAGAGACAAAGCCTGTCGCGGATCAAACGGAGAAGCCGGAAGATACCAAACGTCCGACCCCCAATCCGGAAGACTCCAAACGCCCGAACTTCAACAAGGACCGGCCCCGCCCGTCGAGACTCCCCAAACCCGTCAAGCACAAACCCAAACCCCTGGTGGAACTCTCGGAAGCCAAAAATCCCCAGGGCGAAGTGTTCGCGATCGGCGATAAAATTTGGGTGCGGGCACCGTGGGGCCTGTGGGCGATCGCAGAAATTACGCAATTTTATGAAAGCAGCCCCGACACTATCCTGGCCAATTTTATCCCCAAACAAGAGAAGCCAGATTGGACTTGGGATGGCGGTATGATCCGCGCTGAATTGCTCCAAAAAGCTGATTCAGACGCTTAATTCCAGATCCGCTGTCAATTCCATCCGTCCCCCTTTCGTTTCTGTCGGGAGGGGGATTTTGAATGGGGGCGGAGGGGCAGGGGGGCGGAGGGGCGGAGGAAGCGGAGGGAGCGGAGGAGGCGAAGGGAGTCTCTGTCTTCTTATTGCCTATTGCCTATTGCCTATTCCCTAAAATTAAAAACTGGAGTAACCGGACGCACCACATGAAAGTTGGATTGATCGGAACGGGACTGATGGGACAGCCGATGGCTGGGCGGTTCTTGGAAGTCGGGTTGGAGGTTGTCGCCTATAATCGTACCCCGGAGAAATTGGCACCGTTGCAGGAGGCGGGTGCAGAAATTGCCGCGTCTCCCGGAGATGCGATCGCCGCGGCGGACTGTACAATTTTGATGTTGGCGGACGCCCCCGCCATCGAAGCGGTAGTCCTCTCCCCCAATGTTAAGGCAAAATGGCGCGATCGCACCGCCATTCAGATGGGAACCATCGCCCCCCGGGAAAGTCGGGACATCCGGGATGCCATTGTCGCCGCCGGGGGAGATTATCTGGAAGCCCCAGTTTTGGGCAGCATCCCCCAAGTCAAATCCGGTACGCTACAGGTGATGGTGGGGGGAACGCCGCAACAGTTGGAACGGTGGACGCCGGTACTCAAACACCTGGGAGAACCGATGTTAATTGGAGAGGTGGGATCGGCGGCGGCGGTGAAATTGGCCCTCAACCAACTGATCGCTTCGTTAACCGCCGCATTCGGGTTGAGTCTCAGCTTCATCCAACGCCAGGGGGCAGATGTTGAAACTTTTATGAAGATCCTCCGGGAAAGTGCCTTGTACGCCCCCACTTTTGACAAAAAGCTACAACGCATGGTTGACGGGAATTATGGCGATCCCAACTTTCCCAGCAAACATTTGCTCAAAGATACGAAATTATTCCAAAATGAGGCGATCGCGTCTCAGTTGAATCCCCAAAGTTTGGACGGGGTGCGATTAGTAATTGAACGGGCGATCGGGGAATTGGATTTGGCTGATGTCGATTATTCTTCCCTGGTGGAAGCGATCCGAAAATCCCCGAACGACTGACCTTGGGCCGAAGAAACCGGGTTTCTATGGGAGTTTTTTTTGAAGAACGAGAGATGCTGGTAGAAACCCGGTTTCTAGCTATCTGGTGGGGCGAAGAAACCGGGTTTCTATGGAAGTTTTTTGGGAAGAACGAGAGAGACTGGTAGAAACCCGGTTTCTAGGTATCTGGTGAGCGAACCGCCCCCACTTAACCGATGATGAAGGCACGACGGATTGTCAAAGTCCAAAACTACGGGTAATATAGAATAAATGTCGATTTGTCCTTTGGAATGATGAGCATGAATCCACCCTGTACCCTCAGCGTCAGTGATACCTGGGTTCCTGCCACCTGGGACGAATACCTTCGGGCTTTGGATGACCCCGCCCACGCCAAATCCAAGGGATATTACAGCAATGGGCGAATGCGATTGGAAATGCAACTATCCGTCGGCTTCGATCACAGCAAAGATCATGGAATTATCGCTCTTGCCATTAATCTCTATGGTATTTTGAAAGGCATTCCATTCACGATTTTAGACAATTGTTCCTTCCGCAAAACGGGCTATACAGAATTTCAGCCGGATTTGGCTTATTATATTGGCACCCAGGCAACCGCCATCCCCGGCGGCACCGATATTGTCAATCTGGAAAAGTATCCGGTGCCGAATTTGGTGGTGGAGGTGGCGAAATCATCCCTGTTGGACGATCGCACTGTCAAGCGAGTCCTCTACGAAGATGTGGGGATTTCCGAGTATTGGATTGTGAAGGTGGAAACAGCCGAAGTATTGGCTTATCAAATGAGCGATCGCGGCAGCCAGCGAATTGATGTCTCTCTCATGTTTCCAGGGTTGGAAATAGCGACCCTGGACGAGGCTCTCAAACGCAGCCGCAGCCAAGATCAGTCCCAGGTGGGCGCCTGGTTAATGGCACAGTTTCAACCCGCCGCAAATAGCTGACCCCTGAAAACTCGCGACAGATTGCAAAAGCTCAAGAATTTTTACGCCATGTTAAGGATTGCGAGGGAAACGGTTTTTTGTGGGGAGGAAGAAACCGGGTTTCTAGGGAGATTTTTTTTGGAATGAGAGATGTTGGTAGAAACCCGGTTTCTAGGTGTCTGGTGGGAAGAAATGATTTTAACCATCCAAAAATCCGGATTGAATCGCTTCTATATCCTCTGTAAAATCATCGGTGTCGTATTGCCGAACAATATGATTTTCTCCCAACAGTTTTTGAAATTCCCACACGGAATAATCCAACAATCGACGGGCTTGACCAAAGGTAAATATTTTATTTTGATAGAGTTGCATGGCAATTTGTTCCAAAACTGCCCTTTCCCCTTGCTCAATTAATTCGAGGGGAATTTGTATATTAATTGCTTGCATCCACCATTACCTCATGATTTCAAAAGACATTTATTAATTACTGGGTCATTTCCACCTTTTTGACAATTGTAGCATGGTTTTCGGATAAGAAACCCGGTTTCTAGATATCTGTGGGGAGATGAGAGGGCTAAGAAACCGGGTTTCTAGGGGAGATGTGGGTGGGGATTGAGAGATGTTGGTAGAAACCCGGTTTCTAGGTGTCTGGTGGGGGTGCGAAGAAACCGGGTTTATGGCTATCTGGTGGGGCGAAGCTAACCCGCCTTGAAATCAATTTCAAGGCTCATATTAGTACAAGTCCACTTAATATGAAGATAAAATCTCGATGTTGATGGGGGAGGTTTCTCGAAATGGCTCCCAGTGGAAGTTTAAGGCGTTGGGCGATTCTTTCGCTGATGATATGAATGGGGTTGTTTCTTCTTTTATGCAGTAGGTTAAGGTTGCCAGCACTGTAGAACAGACAAAATGTCTGTTCTACTAGCGTTTTAGAACATGAAACCCTTGGGGCATTGTAATTAAGCCACTATTTTTTTACAGCTACCAAAAAGCTGAGGGTTTAATCTGACTAATTCTTGCGATCGTTGTTATCTTTACCGTTTTCTAGCGTGTTAATACTTTCATCTAACTTGGCAGCATTACCGGCAGCAAACAATCCGTCAAAAACGTCATTGCCTTTTTTTCCTGCTACTGCTCCTCCTACTGCAGACAAAACTATGGTTAGAGTAATGGGATCGATTATAGCAATCATAGCTTCCTCTTTGTTTGAACTATTTACAGGTATGTGAAGCAAATGGCAGTTGTTAAAGATTCTAAGGAACAACCACATTTGCAATAGTGTTGCGAACAACCAGATCAAATCGTCGAGGCATTTTTGAATATATTAACTTCTAATTTGGTTGAAAGTTGAATGGCTATTTGGTGAGACGAAGAAACCGGGTTTCTAGGAAATGTTTTTGGTCAGAATGAGAAATACTGGTAGAAACCCGGTTTCTAGCTATCTAGCGACAAATGTTGAAATTTTTGTGAAGATCCGCCGCGACGGTGCCTCCCATGCTTCCGGGTTCGATCGCAGCCTAGAACCCCTGACGGACGGGAATTATGCCGATCGCAATTTTCCCACCAAACATTTACTCAAACATACGAAATTATTCCAAAATGAGGCGATCGCGTCTAATTTTAACACCGAAAGTTTGCAGGGGGTGCGATTAGTAATTGAACGGGCGATCGCGGAATTGAATTTGGCGGATGTCGATTATTCTTCCCTGGTGGAAGCGATCCGAAAATCTCAATAACCGGCAAAAAAATTCCCACATTTCCCCAAACTTGAGAGATGTGGGAAATCAAAAACAGATCGGAAACTAACGGGACTGGGATCGGCACAGTTCGGCCGCGATTTGGTGTTTACAAATGGTCTGGCGGTAGCGCCAATCTTCGCAGGTGCATTCCCCATCTTTGACCAAAGATAAGGTACTGCGATTTTCATTCCAAACCACCGCCCCTTGGGGAATCAGGCGGACTTGCAGGGGCGCGATCGCCACCCGGTTGTAACGGGACAGGAACGATTTCGCCTCGGCTTGTGCGATACAAATCGTCACCCGTTGGGTCTGCAAATGAATGCCGGATTTGTTAATTTTCGATTTCAAGATTAGGGTATCTTTCAAGCCCTTAAGCTTCAGGTACAGCGACCAAATTTTGTTAAATTCGGCTTTAGAAATCAGGCGACTCCAGCGACCTTCAGGGGTCGAGTACACCAGCCGGGGAGTCTCGCCGATGCCGATACTGTCGATGGTTTCAATTTTAATCGGCCGGGAAACCAAAGGGGTAATTTGGGGGAATTGAGGTTCCGCGAGGGGAGACGGAGAAACCCCAAACTGCATTTTCGCTGCAGGGGCGATCATCGGGTGTCTCATTGTGATATTATGCCCTTGTGATCAAAATATTGGGGACTGAGCGCTCTATCCAAAACCAAGGGGGGAGAGCGCTCTTTTGTCTCCTCTATTGTAACATATTTCGAGAGCGATCGCTCGCTCAACCCGAAGCGGGAAGGGGACTTGAGGCATTTTCGTCCAGTCGGATGCCCGGAGTCCAAAGGATTCTCCATCGCCCCCATTTCCTCGGAGCACCAAAAACGGTAAAATTGACAACAGATTTAAGCGCGTTGGATACGCCGATTCAGCCCGGTCTTATGAGCAAAGGAACACTATTCGATAAAGTTTGGGACTTGCACGCCGTCGGAACCCTGCCATCCGGTCAGACGCAACTCTTCATCGGCCTGCACCTGATCCACGAGGTGACGAGTCCCCAAGCCTTCGCCATGTTGCGCGATCGCAACCTGAACGTCCTCTTCCCCGATCGCACCGTCGCCACGGTCGATCATATCGTCCCCACGGAAAACCAAGCCCGTCCCTTCGCCGACGTCCTCGCCGAAGAGATGATGCGGGCCCTGGAACAAAGCTGCGCCGAACACGGCATCCGGTTCTACAATATCGGTTCCGGCAACCAGGGCATCGTCCACGTCATCGCCCCGGAACAGGGGTTAACCCAACCGGGGATGACCATCGCCTGCGGGGACTCCCACACCTCCACCCACGGGGCTTTCGGCGCGATCGCCTTCGGCATCGGCACCTCCCAAGTCCGGGACGTCCTCGCCTCCCAAACCCTGGCCCTGTCGAAACTCAAAGTCCGTCGCATCGAAGTCAACGGCCAACTGCGCCCGGGGGTCTACGCCAAAGATGTCGTCCTCCACATCATCCGCAAACTGGGGGTGAAAGGCGGCGTCGGCTACGCCTACGAATACGCCGGGACCACCATCGAAGCCATGTCGATGGAAGAACGGATGACCATCTGCAATATGTCCATCGAAGGGGGCGCCCGCTGCGGCTACGTCAACCCCGACGCGGTGACTTACGACTATTTGAAAGACCGGGATTTCGCCCCCAAAGGGGAAAATTGGGAAAAAGCGATCGCCTGGTGGGACCAGATCCGCAGCGACACCGATGCGGTTTACGATGATGTCATCACCTTCGACGCCGCCGATATCCCCCCCACCGTTACCTGGGGCATCACCCCCGGCCAGGGCATCGGCGTGGACGAGGCCATCCCCGACCCCGGACACCTGCCGGAGGGCGATCGCGCGATCGCCCAAGAAGCCTACCGCTACATGGAATTCACCCCCGGAACCCCCATCCGTGGCACCAAAGTGGACGTCTGCTTCATCGGCAGTTGCACCAACGGACGGTTGAGTGACCTGCGGGAAGCCGCAAAATTCGCCCAAGGCCGGAAAGTCGCCGAGGGTGTGAAAGCCTTCGTCGTCCCCGGTTCGGAACGGGTCAAAAAAGCGGCAGAAGCCGAAGGCCTCGATCGCATCTTCCAAGACGCCGGCTTCGAGTGGCGGGAGGCCGGTTGTTCCATGTGTCTGGCCATGAACCCGGACAAATTGCAGGGCAACCAGATCAGCGCCTCCTCCTCCAACCGCAACTTCAAAGGCCGCCAAGGTTCATCCACCGGACGCACCCTCCTGATGAGCCCCGCGATGGTCGTCGCCGCAGCCATCAACGGAACGGTCGCAGACGTCCGCGAGTTAATTTAATTTGGGTGTAGGGTGTAGGGTGTGGGGTGTAGGGACAATCGATCGGTCATAATTGTCAATTTCCCGGCTCATTCCCTACAGCGTTTTTCAAATTGGCGAGGTGCGGTCTGGGGTCAAAGTCCCCCTTTTTAAGGGGGATTTAGGGGGATCATCCATATCTCATCGGATCGAAAACCGCTATTTTCACTTTTCACTTTTCACTTTTCACTTTTCACTTTCCCCATGAGTCAAATTCAAACAGTTTCCGGCAAAGGCATTCCCCTCGTCGGCGGGGATATCGACACCGATCGCATCATTCCGGCGCGGTTTTTGCGCTGCGTCACCTTCGACGGTTTAGGGGAACAGGCGTTTGCCGACGATCGCCAACAATTAAATGGCAATCACCCCTTCGATCTCCCCCAATATCAAGGGGCGAATATTCTGGTCGTCAACCACAACTTCGGCTGCGGGTCCTCCCGCGAACACGCCCCCCAAGCGTTGGCAAAATGGGGCATTCAGGCGATCGTCGGGGAGAGTTTCGCCGAAATCTTTTTGGGCAATTGCGGCGCGATGGGGGTTCCCTGCGTGACGGCCGAACCGGACGCCGTGAAGCGGTTGCAGGCGGCCTTAGAAGCCGATCCACAGGCGGAAATGGTGCTCGATCTCGGGGCGATGCAGGTCCGCTGCGGGGATATTGCGATCGACGTCAAAATGAACGAAGGATCGCGGCAGGCGTTCATAAACGGCAGTTGGGACAACTGCGGCCAGTTGGTCGCCAATGCGGACAAAGTTCGCGCCACGGCCACACAACTGCCCTATTTGCAGTGGGACAATCCGGCTGCGTCCTAATTAATTGGACATCAGATCCAGTTTTTAACCGCACCAACTCCCCAATCATCGACCGATGATTTTGGCTGGTAGGGGCGCAAGGCTTGCGCCCTCGGGGAATTGATTCCCAAGCGGT
>NZ_JAYFER010000625.1:0-410 GCF_055795065.1 Lyngbya sp. CCY1209 | reverse complement strand
TATCAAGACGGAACCGAGCTCGGCACCACAATTGCCGACGCGGACGGTAACTGGACCTTTACCCCCACCGCCGCCTTGGCAGAAGGAATCTTCAGCTTGACGGCTCAAGCTACCGACGCGGCGGGGAACATCTCCGAAATTTCCACGGCGGTGAGTCTCACCGTGGATACCACCGCGCCGGATACCACCCCACCCGACGCCCCAATTATCACCAGCGACGGTATCACCAACGACACCACCCCCGACATCACCGGCATCGCCGAACCCGGAAGCACCGTCACCATCTTCCGAGACGGAACTGAGCTCGGCACTACCACCGCCGATGATTCCGGCAACTGGAGTTTCACCCCCGCCACCGCCTTGGCAGAAGGTACGTTCAACTTGACGGCTACAGCCGCAGACGCGGCGGG
>NZ_JAYFER010000624.1:0-220 GCF_055795065.1 Lyngbya sp. CCY1209 | reverse complement strand
CTCTGTGCCTGCCTTCTGATTTTAGGGGCAACCTGCCTTCTGATTTTAGGGGCAACCTGCCTTCTGATTGGGAGGGAAATCGGAGGGCAACCAGAGACGGTTGCCCCTACGGTTGGATTGGGAACCGCCTGCCTTCTTCAATTGTAGGGGCAGGCCTCTGTGCCTGCCTTCTTCAATTGTAGGGGCAGGCCTCTGTGCCTGCCTTCTGATTTTAGGGGCA
>NZ_JAYFER010000623.1:0-16734 GCF_055795065.1 Lyngbya sp. CCY1209 | reverse complement strand
GAGCCGTGTGAGGTGAAAGTCTCATGCACGGTTCTGAATGGGAGGGGGAGATGGTAACATCTCTCTCGACCCCTAATCCACCCGTCGCTTTCCATGCCGACCATTTGGGAGTCCAACGATGAAGTTCAAGATTCAGGCTCTAATTCTGCTCCTGTCTCCGCTGTGGTTCGCCGCCGCCGGACAAGCTTTCGACCCGGAGGATGTGCAGCAACTCCTCACCACCAACGAATGTCCGGGGTGCGACCTGCGGGGGGCCGATCTGGGGGGCGCCCAACTCGCCGGCGCCAACCTGTTTGAAGCGGACCTCGGAGAGGCTTTCCTGCGTCAGGCGGACTTGCGGAGTGCCAACCTGCAGCGGGCCAATCTCTACAATGCCGACCTGGGGGGGGCCAGCATGGCGGCGGCTAATTTATTTAACGCGAACCTCCACAACGCCAACTTGCAGCGGGCGGATTTGCGGGAAGCGGACCTCGGACAGGCCTTCCTGGCCCGGGCCGATCTGCGACGAGCCGACCTGAGCGACGCCAATTTATTCCAAGCCAACCTCAGCCAGACGTTCATGGAAGAATCCGAACTGATCGGCGCCAATTTGCAGAGCGCCTTCCTGTTCCAATCCAACCTGGAACGGGCGGATTTGACGGGGGCGAACCTGATCGCGGCGGATTTGCGGGGGGCGAACTTCTACGAGGCCGACCTGACGGGGGCTAACCTGATCGCGGCGGCCCTGGCCGACACCAATATCGATCGCGCCCAACTTTCCAACACGAACCTGGCCGGGGTGCTGTTCCAAGGCACGACCCTCGGCCCGTTCATCTGCATTATCGAGCGCGGCGTTAACTGCGTCCTGGAAACCGACGTGGCGGCGCCCGCCTTCGTCCCCGAGGAACCCTTCACGCCCCGGGAGGATTCCGTCGGGAATTGAAAAATGAACAGTGAACAGTGAAAAATCTGAAATCTGAAATCTAAAATTCTCCAAACCCCATGTATCGGAATCCATCGGGTCAAAAGCCGGATCGGCTCTGAGAATCTCCCGTCGGGCGATCGCTCTTCTGGGCGGGAGCGGATGTCAAATCACTCTCCGTTTCATGAAAGTTATCACCTTCAACCTCCGTTACGACAAGCCCGACCCGGGCAACAATTCCTGGAAATGGCGACGAAAAGCGGTGGCTACCCTGATTTCTCGGCATCAACCGGCGATCGTCGGCACCCAGGAAGGTCAGGCTCACCAACTCTTGGACCTGCACCGCCTGCTTCCCGACTATCAAAGTTTGGGCGTCGATCGCGACGGGACGGGCCGGGGGGAACACTGCGCGATTTTTTACGACCGCCGCCAGTTCGCTTGTCTGGAGTCGGGGGATTTTTGGTTGAGCGGGACGCCGAACGTGATGGGGAGCGTCAGTCCGGATTGGGAGAACCCCGTCCCCCGCATGGCTACCTGGGCGCTCTTTTCCTCCGGAGACGGCCGCCACCGCATCGCCCTGTTCAACACCCACCTCGACTACAACAGCCAGAAAGCCCGGGAGTTGGGGGCCGGACTGATCCGCGATCGCTTGGCTACAATTGATATTCAAAATTGCCTGTTGCTGCTCACGGGGGATTTCAACGCCGAACCCGAGAGCCCGACCCGCCAGAGCTTCACCCGACCCCTCGGCAACGGGGTGCGACTCCTCGACGTCCTCGGGCATCTGGCCGCGAAAGAGCAGAGAACCTACCACGAGTTTACCGGCAAGGCGATCGCGGCCGTCGATACGATTTATTACGACTCCCGCCTCCACCTCAAAGCCTCCAAAGTCCATACCGCCGCGATCGATAATATCTGGCCCTCCGATCACTACCCCGTCATCGCGGAATTTTGAGTCGGGAGTCGGTATTAGGGAGTCGGGAATTTTAGATTTTAGATTGTAGGGGCTCTGCCTCCGTGCCTGCCCGCCCCCAATTCAACCTCCGCTTGACCGTTGCTTCCTCTGCTTGACCGTTGCTTCCTCTGCCTCCTCTGCTCCCTGTGCCCCCAACCCCGATCGCCCTTTCCCAAATCCGCATCGGGGAGTATACTAGATATGGGGCGAGACTGTCCCCGAAGGCCCCCCACACGCTAAACCTAGGGTTAGCTTGCGAAGATCATGAGTGCCGAGCCCCTGCTAAAATTTGAAATTCAGACCGCCGCCGAACTCGCCGACTATTTGCGATCGGCGACAAGCTGGGGCCAAATTGAAGCGCTCACCCGCGACTATTCCCACTGGAAAATTGAGGCTTGGAAACTGCTCTCGGAAGGCGATCGAAAGCGAATTCAGATGCTCAAACGGTGGAAAGATCACCCCGTCGCCCAAAAATTTCCCCCCGGCTGTCCCGTGCAGCGCATCAACAACACCACCGGTTTGGTGGGGACGGTGCTCAACTATTGGAGCGCCTACGGAATCGATTATATCACCTTTCAAGTCGGGCCGGATGTCGATTGGTGTCGCGCCAGCTTTCTCAAACGTGCGATCGAGCAATAATTAATTATTAATTATTAATTATTAATTGTTAATTGTTATCGGCGCGATCGCAGAATACTCACGATCAGCCACAGTCCCAAAATACTCGCACCCCCGAATAACGCATTCGTCAAAACCGTCATCTGGCTGGTTTGCGCCCCCGTCGTGACGATCGCCGCCCCCACGATCAACGCCGCCACCACAATACTAAAAGACAGCCGATTTGCCGAATCATCCAAACTGTGGCGCAGCAATTCCAAATCCCGCAGCGTCAAATTCCACTTCAGCGTTTCCGACGTAATTCGATCCAACAATAACTCGAACTGGCGGGGAGATTGCAAAGACAAACTCTTGATATCCAAAGCCGTCCGCATCGCCGTTTGCAGGGGATTGTCCCCAAATAATTGCCGCTGAAATAGATCCATCATCAAGGGTCTAATTTGATCCAACAAATTCAGTTGGGGGTCAAAACTGCGGGCTACCCCCTCCAAATTCGCGAGGGTTTTGGAATACAATCCCAAATTACTCGGCAGTTTGATGCGGTTGTCCCGCGCCAGTTGCAGGATTTCATAAAACACCTCGGAAAACTTGATTTCCGACAAACTGCGGTTGTAATATTTCCGCAACATTTTCGCGTAGTCATTTTCCAACTGCGCCAGACTTCGCGGCTGGGCGGACTCCGCCATTCTCAAGGTCAATTGGGTGCAGCGCTGGGAATCCAAATCCACGATCGCCAACAGTAATTCCGTCAAATTTTGCTGGGTGCGGGGGTCGAGACGACTCACCATCCCGCAGTCCAACAGCGCCACGCGGCCGTCATTCAAATAAAAGATATTGCCGGGATGGGGATCGGCATGGAAAAATCCGTCGATATAAAATTGTTTGAAAAACACCCGACATAAAAGGGTCGTGATTGCCTGCCGTTCGGCCTCCACATTTCCATTGTGGTTAATTCCCTGCAAAGTCGCCGACAAAATCGGCTTCCCGTCCAACCATTCCAACACTAAAATTTTCGGTGTCGTGTACTCCCAATACACCTCGGGAATGACCACTTGCTTGGCATCGTACCAGCGACTTTCGGAGAGATTTTGGCGCAAATCGTCCGTGTGGCGAGCTTCCTTGCGAAAATCCAACTCTTCCCGCAGCGCCGCGCCGAACTCCTCGGCGATGCCGACGATATCGTAATCCTGCCCGAAATCCGTCAGCGCCACCAGTTCCGCGAGTCCTTTCAGCAGGGCGATATCCCGTTCGACGGTGTGATCGATTCCGGGACGCTGCACCTTCACCGCCACAGGTTGCCCCGTCCGCAACACGGCGCGATAAGTCTGGGCGATGGACCCCGCTGCCACGCACTGCGTCTCGAATTCGGCGAAAATTTCTTCGAGGGGAAATTGCAATTCTTCCCGCAGCAAACTTTCGATCGCCGTCCAGGGCATGGCCGGGACTTCCGCCTGCAACGTTGAGAGGGTGCTGATGTAGGCGGGGGGCAGCAGGTCGGGACGGGTGCTGAGTAACTGCCCCAATTTGACGTAAACCGGCCCCAAATCCACGAAAATATTGCGGAGGACCCTGGGCGGCGGCAGGGCGGGTTCCCCGGCTTTTCCCCCGGTCAGGAGGCGGCGCATATAGTCCCAACCGTTGCGGAAGACGACCTCGACGATTTCCGCTTGGCGAGAACTGGTCAGGGCGAGGTTTGAGAGCACGGTTCCTCCAGGTGAACGCACGGACACCGATATTGTAACTGTAGGCGATCGTCGGGTTGGATGGTTTTTTTGTGGCAACCGCAGAGGGTTGCCCCCACAGTAGCACAGGCATCTTGCCTGTGAGGACAAGCGATCGCAGTGCGTTCCCCCACATGACTATCCCGCCTGGAAATAAATTTCCAGGCTCACAGCAAAAGTCCACTCAAGTGGACTCGAATTTCATCTATTTTTTGAGTCCCAAAATCTGGGTTGATAGCCACACGAATGTTATCGGAAAAACCCATAACCTCTCCCTGTCCTGGAGTGCCTGGAGTGGTGAATTTTTATAAATTTTTTTTAAAAAAATTAAAGAAATATTAAAATTTTCGATTTTTTTGGGGAAGGGGTTGATTTGGGGCTTGACTTCCGGTATTATTTTAGATAATGGGAGTGGTGATGAAAATAAAATTTTTGCCACCACTCCATTATTCAGCATCTTGTCAAGATTTTATCGCGAATCGTCGCCCCTTGTCAACCCCTCTCGATCGCAAAATTTACAATTCTTTAACTTGACCAAATTTGAGTCGATTTCCGGTGCGTTCCCCCACATGACTATCCCGCCTGGAAATTTATTTCCAGGCTCACAGCGAAAGTCCACTCAAGTGGACTCGAATTTCATCTATTTTTTGAGTCCCAAAATCTGGATTGATAGCCACACGAATGTTATCGAAAAAACCGACCACCTCTCCGTGTCCTCTGTGCCTCTGTGGTGAATTTTTCTAAATTTTAAAAAAATTAAAGAAATATTAAAATTTTCGATTTTTTTAGGGAAGGGGTTGATTTGGGGCTTGACTTCTGGTATTATTTTAGATAATGGGAGTGGTGATGAAAATAAAATTTTTGCAACCACTCCATTATTCAGCATCTTGTCAAGATTTTATCGCGAATCGCCGCCCCTTGTCAACCCCTCTTCGTCGAAAAATTTACAATTCTTATTAAAACAGTTTCTCTCAAGGATTGGGGTGCGTTCGGGCCCCTCACGGACTGACGGAATAAATAAGTGGGAACGCACCGCAGATGATCGCTAACCCTTGAACCGATGAAAACAATTCATCAATTGCCGATCGAGGTCGATAAGATAAGATCGGCCGTAGGTGTTATTTTCCAAATTGACAATCAAATGTTCGGGCAGATCGGGTTCAACTTCTTCGCTACTCGAAGCCGCAGCGAGGGCGATCGCGGCGACGGTATCCACATCTCCGGTGAAAGCGATACAATCTTTTAAAATGGCGCTCAAACTGTCATTTTGTCCGATCGCACTCCGAGCGGCGCGGACGCATTCCAACCCCGAAGTCCCGGCTTTCCCCTGCCAAGGCGTCAGCCAGTCGCCGGGGACGTGGGCGCTCAAAAATTCTCCCAATTCCGCCTTTTTTCCGAGGCGATACAGGAAATAGTGAGACATCAGAGCGGCGGCGATCGCGGAATCGATACCGCCTGTGGAATTGTGGGTGACGGCGGCTTGAATTCGGGCGGCTTCAATCACTCCTTCGACGGCGGGTAAAATACCGACGGGGGCCGATCGCATCGCCGCCCCACTTTTGTCGCTGGTTCCGGGCAATTTTTCCCGCAATTCTGCCCCGGTTTCGATCGCCATCAACAGGTCGTAAAAACGGCCGGCGTAACCCTCGCGGGGGTCGCGTTTGAAGGTGCGGACGAAGCGATCGGCCAGGACTTCCGGAGTCCAGGGGTCGCCGGAAATCAACGTTTCCGCGATCGCCAAACTCATCTGGGTATCGTCGGTGTAGCTTCCCGGTTGCAGCCGGTGGCGGGGGTGTTGGCGGTAGCCGGAGAGGGTGTTATATTCGGCTACAAAGTCGGGGGGCGCGAATTCAAATCCAGCCCCGTAGGCGTCTCCGATCGCAAGTTCTAGCAGCATATTTGTTAAACCTATAATAATGGGCGATCGCGTCCGGCGCGACAGAAAGCATCAACAAACATTCCCTATCCCCTACTCCCTATTCCCTACTCCCTCTCAAAAGCCATTCTTTTTCGATGGATCTCAAGTCTTTTGCGATGCCAAAATGCTGTATTAAAAATCCTTTTTTTCTCCATAATGAACGATTTTAAACCCTAAATATGGGGTTTCCAAAACCGGGTGTCAATCCTCCAACAGTTTCGGATTCTCAACCGTCTGACCCGTGCAGTCAAAACCAACGGTAGCACAGGCATCTTGCCTGTGAGGACAAGCGGTCGCGGTGCGTTCCCAACCGTAGTAACCGACCCACTTGACCGATAATAGATGATTGGGAACGCACCCTACAAAAAACCACAAAAAAATTAACTAGCTAACATTCCTTCATCGCGCTACAATACCTTAAATCTCTCTGACATCAATTGTCCCATTGATAGATTTACGCCGTCTGATTCCATTTCTCGACCCGTCCGCCCAAGATTGGGCGATCGAAGCCCGCCTGCTGCGCTGGCTGACCTTCCTGTGGCTGTTCGTCGGGCTGGTGGTGATGTTTTCGGCCTCCTACCCCAGCGCCAACATCGAACACGGAGACGGGTTGTACTATTTTAAGCGCCAGGTGCTCTGGATGGTGGTGGGGATGGTGGGATTTGGCATCATCGTCAATACCCCCGTGCGGGTGGTGTTGCGGACGGCCCAGTGGGGGTTGTTCGCCGTTTGGGGGCTGTTGTTTCTCACCATCGTCCCCGGCTTGGGCACCACCATCAACGGGGCGACGCGGTGGCTGGCCCTCGGCCCGGTGGTGATCCAACCGTCGGAACTGATGAAGCCGTTTTTGGTGTTGCAGGGGTCGCGGTTTTTTTCCCGCTGGACTCGCCTCCATTGGCGATCGCGGTTGATTTGGCTGGGGATTTTCGGGTCGGTGCTGGTGCTGATTTTGATGCAGCCGAACCTGAGTACCACGGCCCTCTGTGGCATGACGCTGTGGCTGATCGCCCTCGCCGGCGGAGTGCCTTTCGCCTATTTGGGGGGGACGGCCTTCGGGGGGATACTCCTGGCCACCCTCAGCGTCAGCCTGCGAGAATATCAGATGCGGCGGATTCTCTCGTTTCTCAACCCCTGGGCCGACCCGGTGAATGACGGCTACCAGTTGATTCAGAGTTTGCTGGCCGTCGGTTCCGGCGGCGTTTGGGGGACGGGTTTGGGCCTGTCCCAGCAAAAGTTATTTTACCTGCCAATTCAGTTCAGCGATTTTATTTTTGCGGTGTATGCGGAAGAATTCGGCTTCGTCGGCGGGGTGATGCTGCTGCTGATGTTGGGCGCCTACGCGACGATCGCCCTGAGAGTGGCTCTGAAAGCGCGTCAGATCGAATATCAACTGGTGGCGATCGGCGTCATGGTGGTGATGGTGGGACAGTCGTTGCTGAATATCGGCGTGGCGACGGGGGCGCTGCCGACGACGGGTTTGCCCCTGCCTCTGTTCAGTTACGGGGGCAGTTCGATGATCGCCAGTTTGGCTTTGGCGGGGCTATTAATTCGGGTCGCCCGGGAAAGCGGTTCGGCCGAAGTCGTCCCCCTCAAAACCCGCCGCCTGAATTCCCCTCCCCCCCGCCGCCTGCGAAGGAAAATTAATAATTAATTATTAATTGTTAATTGTGTTGGCAGTTCGATCCAAAATGCGGTTCCCCGCCCGAGTTCGGACTCGCACCACAGATTGCCGCCGTGGCGATCGACAACAATTTCACGGCTGATGTAGAGTCCCAGTCCGGTCCCTTTTCCGATCGCTTTCGTCGTATAAAACTGGTCGAATAATTTCCTTTGGGTCGCCGAGTCCATCCCCCGGCCGTTATCGGAAATTTTGATAATGACGGCACCCGATCCGACATCCGTATCGATCTGAATGGCGGGAATTTTTTGACCGCCTTCCGCCGGCCATTCTTCCACTTCGTCGATCGCATCGATGGCGTTGCCGATCAGGTTCATAAACACCTGATTGATCTGGCCAGGATAACAGTTGATTTCGGGCAATTGTCCGTAATTTCGGATTACGAGTATGGGGGGGCGGTGAGATTTAGCCCGCAGGCGATCGGTCAAAATGAGCAGGGTTCCTTCCAAGCCGTCGTGGAGGTTGAAGGGGGAGGTGGCGTCGTCATCTTTGCGAGAAAAGTTTCGCAGCGATCGCACGATTTCGTACAGGCGTTCGGCGCCGATTTTCAGCGCGGAAAGGACGGCGGGAAAATCTCGGCTCAAAAATTCCAGGTCGATTTCCTCGATAAATTCTCGGATGCGATCGCCCTTGGGATCGGCATCTTGATACAATTGGATGAGCTCGAATAAATCTCGGCTGTAGCGTTCGACGTGAGTTACGTTGTGGCAGATGCAGTTGACGGGGTTGTTAATTTCGTGGCCCAAACTGGCGACAAGTTGCCCCAAAGATGCCATTTTTTCCGCGTGAAAAAGTTGGGCTTGGGTTTGTTCGAGTTCCCGCAGCGTCCGTTCCAATTGTCGGGTTTGGGCTTGGGCGATCGCGGCGTTGGCGCAGGCTTTTTGGTACAGTTGAATTTGAATATGTTCGAGATCGAGTTGCTCGATTTCACTTTCCCGTTGATATTGGGCGACGACCGCATCCAAAATGGAGAGCAATTCGTTGGGGGCGACCGTGGTAATATAGTTTAATGTTGGGTGATCGGGGGCGAGTTCCGCAGTCGGGATGGCGATTAGTGTCCTGACGGCCGCGATGTAATCTCGGATGCGCCGATCTAAGTCGAAAGGCGGCTCGAAATACATCAAGCGAATGCTGTTTGAAGGCTGCCCCGTTAAGTGCATCTCGGCATCCCCGTAGAGCAATCCCTCGTGCGATCGCTCCATCAAATCGATATCTTTGAGCAGCGTTTCCCGAATTTTTTTTTCTTCCGCTTCATCGCGAGTTACGGCTAACTTCAGACTGAAAAATGCGATTCTCTGAGACAGCATTCGCTGCCGTCCGCTGACGTTGACAACTGCGGCATTAATTTTTCGGACTGCCTTGATTTCCTCCCAATTAAAATAATCATCGAATTGTTCCATCAAGAGTTGCCTTAACCGATCTTCATAGCCGGATACCGGACGACTGATAGATGCCATATGCCCCTGTTTGACCCCGGATGTGATTTGTCCGTCAGGCAATCTTGACAAAATTTGATTTTTTTTTCAGTATCTAAAGTTACAACTCGGCGGCGGGGTATAGCAGACAACAGGGAATAAGCAACAGGCAACAGTCAGAAAAATCGTTCAGACTCGGGGTTTCAAAATTGCTCGATGTCCTCACCATCCTGGCGGTTGCTATGCCCATAGAAAAATGCCAGATAAATCGCCAAAATTACCCAACCAATAACGTTGGAATTGATTGGTATTCTCCCTTTAACAATATCCCATCTGGAAACGTTGAGAAACGTTAATATATTTCATTTTAATTCCGAGTCCGGGAGAATCAGTTCCCCGCGTTCTTGCCGACAACCCATTCCCCCCGACTCGGTTTGAATCGTGCAGATAGCGATTACTTCTTCATGTCGCGGGCCATGCTGCGGAACATATCTAAATTGGAATCCGGACGGCGGCGACTGGCGGTTTCGTTCGTCGTCGATTCGGATGTCGAAGACTCGGCGACGATCTTTTTCGCCATCTCCATCGCCGGTTTGGGGGTTTCTTCCGGGATGTTGACGGGTTTCCCGCCGGCTATCTTCGGGAAAGATTTCTTCACTTTCATCGGCTTACGCATATAGTCGATATCGCCAAGGGACTTGGCGTCATCGGGATCGAGATAAAAAGCGCCTCCGCTCATCAAAGCTCTCCTTGCTGGGGTTTGTGTGTGGTTATGTTACATAATATCAAAAAATATTTAGAATATGAGAATTTTCTTAAAAAAAATCACCCAGCCGATCTGTGGCACCGCAGGCGGTTCTCGAGAGTCGGGAGGACTCCAACCCCGTTGGAATCGAAGTTTGGGAGTTTTGGAAGCCCGCTCGATTTGTCAAGACCCGATCGCTCGTTGCCATATCTATCAGCTTCCGGCTCTCAGTTTTCGGGCTGACGGCTTCTTTCCCGACCCCAAATGAAAAAGAGGCATCCTCTATCGACAGAATGCCTCTCCGGGGATCATTGATAATCCGGCCCGTCCCGCGAGCTAACCGTACTGTTGGCTGGACACCCCGTCGGGGTCGAGATTGAACAGGGTTTGCAGGCTCTGCATCGCCCGCCGTCGCGTTTCGATATCCTGCTGGGCCCGCAACTGTACCATCGGGTCGTGAAGGATCTTGTTCACGATCCCCCGGGTCAAAGCTTCGATGACCTCCTGGTGCTTTTCCGCAAACTCAGAACCCAAGCGGGACAGCGCTTTTTCGAGTTCCTGCTCGCGGATGCCCTCGATCTTGTCCCGCAGACAGTTGATCGTCGGCACCGTTTCCAAACTCCGCCACCAGACATCGAAGGCTTCCACCTCCTCTTCGAGGAGCATTTCCGCCTCCAGAGCCATCTGACGGCGGCTCTCCTGGTTTTGGGCGACCACGGCCTTCAAATCGTCCACGTTGAACGACTCGACGCCGGATAACTCGGTCACGTCCGCCGCCACGTTCCGGGGAACGGAAATATCCACCAACATCAAGGGCTGTTCGGGCGCCAGGGCGGTTTCCAGCTTCGCCCGGTCCAAAATCGGTTCGGTCGCCCCGGTGCTGGTAAACACGATATCGGAATTGGCGATGACGGACATCATCTCCGAGAGGGGGTGGAGTTGCAAGTCCGCCTCCCGAAATTGACCGGCCAACTCTTCGGCTCGCTTCATGGAGCGGTTGAGAATGGAAATTTGGTTCCCCCCTTTGGAGAGCAGGTGCTGCACCAGCAGGCGGGACATTTTCCCGGCGCCGACGATCGCCACCCGGTAATCGGCGAGATCGCGCACCTTCATCTGGACCAATTCCACCGCCGCAGAACTGATGGAGACGGCGCCGGTTCCGATGCTCGTCTCCGTGCGGACCCGCTTTCCGGCGGTGATCGCCTGTTTGAAGAGGCGGTTGAGGATGCGTCCGATCCCCTTGTGCCGCTGGCCCAGTTTGTGGGTTTGCTTCACCTGGGACAGGATCTGCCCTTCGCCGAGCACCAAGCTGTCCAGACCCGCCGCCACCCGCATCAGGTGCATGATGGCATCATCATGGAGCAAGGTGAACAAGTGGGGGCGCAGTTGGTGCAGGGGAAGTTGACCCGACTCGGAGAGAAATTGAGTCACCTCGCGAATCCCCGGTTGGGTTTCGGCGGTGACGATGTAAATTTCCAAGCGGTTGCAGGTGCTCAGAATTGCCACTTCCTCCAAGTGGGGGTAGCTCAACAAATGGGCGATCGCACCCTCGATTTGAGGTTCCGGAATGCTGAGTTTTTCACGGACGTGAACTGGAGCCGTTTTGTGACTGAGACCTACGACTGCAATATTCATAAAACGGTTGTCGTTGACGGTTTCTTATCGGTGGTTTGTCGTGCAATATCTGTCATCGAGATCTCGACGGGGGACGGGGAATCGGGTGCGAACGCTTCGGGGCCGCTCCGGTTTGAATTGACGGAACGTCTCCCAATTCTCGCCGCCCCATCCCCATCTCCCCATCAGAAATTAGCGAAGCTGAATGCTCTTCGGCTTCTCGAACATATGGATGGTGTCTACAAAGCGGGCGGTTTTGGACTGAGATGAAATCACCAAGCTCTGAGTCCGGGCACCGCCGCCGAAGAAGCGGACGCCTTCCATCAGGGTTCCGGAAGTAATGCCGCAGGCGGCAAACAAAACCGTTTCACCGCAGGCGAGTTCTTCGGCATTGTAAACCTTGTCGGGGTCTTCGATGCCCATCTCTTTCAGGCGGGCGATGTTGCTCTCTTTGCTCTCGCCGATCAGACCCGTTTTGACAATTTCCGGGTCGTAGATGAGCTGTCCCTGGAAGTGACCCCCCAGACAGCGCATCGCCGCCGCCGAAATCACCCCTTCCGGCGCCGCGCCGATACCCATCAGCGCGTGGATGTTGGTTCCGGAGAAGGCGCAGGAGATCGCCGCCGAAACGTCGCCGTCGCTGATCAGGCGCACCCGGGCGCCGGCCTCCCGAATTTCCGCGATCAGCTCTTTGTGCCGGGGGCGGTCCATGACCACGACCACCAGTTCCTCCACCGCGCGGTTCATGCAGTCCGAGAGGATCTGCAGGTTTTCGGTCGCCGATTTGTTGATATCGACGTGACCCCGAGCCACGGTGGGAGCCGCGAGTTTCTTCATGTAGAAGTCGGGGGCGCGGAACAGTCCACCTTTTTCGGAAATTGCCAGCACCGCCATCGAGCCATTCTGGCCGTAGGCGACCAGGTTCGTCCCCTCGCAGGGGTCTACCGCGATATCGATTTCAATGAGTTCTTCCGGGTCGCAAACTTTCGACGCATCCTCTTGGGTGCAAATGCCCACTTCCTCGCCAATGTAGAGCATGGGAGCTTCGTCCCGCTCCCCTTCGCCGATGACGATGCGTCCGCGCATATGAATTTCGTTCATCCGCTTCCGCATGGCTTCCACTGCCACGTGGTCGGCGGTATTTTTTTCACCTTTACCCATCCATCGAGCCGAAGCGATCGCCGCCTGTTCGACCACTTCGATAATTTCCAATCCAATTACGTTATCCACGAATTTTATCCTCCCAACGTCTGAGGTTGCCGGATTGAGTCTGGCACTCCCAGTGTTCAAGTCTATCAGTTTATTGAGAGGCTGTATGCAGCCGATCTCGCCGCTCTTAACATTTTGTAAAGCAACGGTGCCGCTCTACCCGCTCCCATGCCGGTCAGAAGCGGGCGACCTGTCCCGTTCCGTTCCCGATTTTCCCGCCGCCGAGGACCGCCTCTCCCGCGATCGTATTAAGTTTTGTTGCATTTCGGCGGTCGCGCCATCGGGTTCCGAAGTGGAAGGGCGGATTGGGCTCGATTTTGACACTCCTCGCCCTAAAGGGACGGGGATTCGGGCTTCACCGGGAGCCGGAGTTTAACCCATCCAGGTTGGAGCCTAGCCCTCAACAAGTTTACGCGAACGGGCAGACCGCAAGTTTTTTAGAATGCCCTTTACCGCTTTCGGTACTCTACCACAAAGTCCCCCTCGAAGGCTGGCCCAGAGCAAAGTCGAAGGGGCGAGGCTTTCAACCCGATTTTCTGGTAAATTATTAAGTAATCAAGAACCGGTACGCCCCGCCCCGTTTCTTGTACCCATCCCCATCCACCGGTGGGAGTTGCCAGCGGGAAAATAGATGAGTAGCAACGTCATTGTCATTCAAGATTCCGAATTTGAAACCGAAGTCCTGGGCAATGCCGAACGGCCGACTTTGGCTTACTTCTGGGCCCCCTGGTGCGGCCCGTGTCGCCTCGTTTCCCCGTCCGTGGAGGCGGTGGCCGAGAGTTACGCCGATCGCCTCAAAGTGGTCAAATTGGAGGTCGATGCCAACCCGGAAGCCGTCAAACGCTGCCAAGTTGAAGGGGTCCCGGCGTTGAGACTTTTCAAGGGGGACGAAGTCCTCGTCTCTCACGAGGGGGCGATCACCAAACCCAAGTTGATCGCGCTGCTCGAACCTCACCTGTAGAACCGGCAATGTGTAGGGTGTAGGGTGTAGGGTGTAGGGTGTAGGGGAAATTATTTCTTCCTCCGCCTCCTCCGCTTCCTCCGCCTCCTCCGCCTCCTCCGCTCCATCTTCCGTCAGAACCATGCAATTTTCCGAGCGCTTAGAACCCCTGCGATCCAATGTATTTGCCGATATGGACCGGGCGAAAGCCCAAGCTTTGGCGGCGGGACGGGATCTGATCGATTTGTCCCTCGGTTCCTCCGATCTGCCCGTCGCTGACCACATCATCGATCGCATCCGGGATTCCCTCGACGACCCCAAAACCCACGGATACGCCCTGTTTCACAGCACCCAGGCGTTTCGGGAAGCCGCCGCCCACTGGTACACCCAAAAGTACGGCGTCGGTGTCGATCCGGAGACGGAAGTCCTGCAACTGATCGGCTGTCAGGAGGGGACGGCCCACCTGCCCCTGGCGATCCTCGACCCCGGGGATTTCGCCCTGCTGCAAGATCCGGGCTACCCCTCCCACGCCGGGGGCGTGTATTTGGCCGGGGGACAAATCTACGCCATGCCCATGTTGGCAGAAAATCAGTTTTTGCCCAAATTTGAAGAGATCCCCGAAACGGTGCTCGCCCAGGCCAAAATGATGGTCTTGAGCTATCCCCACAACCCCACCACCGCGATCGCACCCTTATCATTCTTTCGAGAAGCCGTCGCATTTTGCCAAAAACACGGCCTCGTTTTGGTACACGATTTCCCCTATGCCGATTTCGTGTTCCCCGAAGGTGGAGGAGAGTCGAACACTGACGCCATCGCCCCGTCCGTCCTCCAGGCCGATCCCGAAAAAACCGTCTCCATCGAGTTTTTCACCTTTTCCAAATCCTACAATATGGGGGGCTTCCGCATCGCCTTCGCGGTGGGCAACGCCGAGTTGATCCTGGCTTTGCGACAAGTCAAGGCGGCGATCGACTTCAACCAATATCGGGGCATTCTCAACGGCGCGATCGCGGCTTTAACCGGCCCCCAGCAATTGATCGCCGATACCGTCGATACCTTTAGAGAACGGCGGGATGTCTTCGTCCGCGCTTTGAGGGCGATCGGTTGGGACGTCCCCACCCCGATGGCGACGCTGTACGTCTGGGCGAAACTCCCCGAACCCTGGAGTCGAGATTCCGTCGGCTTCTGCACCCAATTGGTTCAGGAAACCGGGGTGGCGGCTTCCCCCGGCGTCGGCTTTGGCAAGTCCGGGGAAGGATACATCCGACTGGCGTTAGTCCACCCCCCCGAGGTGTTGCAAACCGCCGTCGATCGCATCGCAGAATTTTTGGGGAATAGGGTGTAGGGTGTAGGGTGTAGGGTGTAGGGAATTGAAATTTCCGATTATCCATCGAGATTGTCGGGGCCCCTGGCTTGCGCCCCGATTTTTTTGTGCGGTTGGAAATGCGATCGCGATCGCACCCCCTCCGTATCCGACATCACCCGATGCCCCGATTTTCGTCCTTGCCCGGATTTTTTGAACGCACTAGACTTGCGATCGAGGTCGTCCGTAAAACTACGGATAAAGTGGCGATCGCGCCGAATAAAAACACTTGATTTCCGTGAAAATACGGAGGGCGATCGGACTCGAATTGCAAAAAATTAGTCAAATTCACTGATTCTTAAATCCTTGACAAAAACCTACAATAATTTTACAGAAGCTTGATGGACTTTTGGTTCCGAGTCGCTTAAGATAAGTTCAGAAGCAAAAAAAGAGAAGTCAAACCCATCTCTGAACCGACGATCGAAAAAGCAACTGAGAAATTAAAATCCGATCAACCAGCGAACGGTGTCATCTACAGAAAACGCATAAAAAAAGACCAACCCTCAATCTTTAGGAGATTTCAATCATGGCAAGCCTAGTACAGAAAATTTTAATCGGTGCTTCCGTCGTTGCAGGGATGACCACGGTATCCGGAGCGCCCGCCCTCGCACAGTGGACGGTTGAAGGCACGGACGTCATCAAATACGAAGCCGTCGATACTGATGGCGATGGTACGGTTGACACGACTGTAGCGAACCCCGATGCCGATGTGAACGACATCTTGCAAAGGATGGACGGCACCCCCGGCGGGAACATCGAACTGTTTGCCGGCAGTGAAACCGGAATGGCAACACAATGGGGAGACTACTACTACAACGCCAGCTTTTGGAATGGAGAAAGTACAAGTATCACTGGCGAAGTCAACGGTAAGTCTCTGACCCTCAGCAGCCTCAACGCTTACGACTGGTTCGGAAGTGATGGTACAACAGCATATCGAGACAGCGATATTGCGAACCAGTGGTTTGATGCGTTAATAAATACTTATCAACCGGGTCTGGGGGGAACGATGAGAGAAAATGTATTTACTCAATTCCTCTATACGAACGGTTTTGAACGCGCCAGCGACCCCAACATCTCCTACATCGAAAGCGACAGCGACGGCATCGAAATCGGTTTGGCCGGCCACCTCGATTTGGGCAATGTCTACGGTTCTGTGTTCGCGGGTATGCAAGCCAGCGAAGTCGTCAAGGTTGAATACGACGGAAAGGTTAACTACCTCTGGAGCTTCGAGGCTGTTGCTTCCGGACTGACGGCGGGGGATGACGGAACCTCTCACAACGGACTCTACACCGTCACGGTTCCCGGCAGCGAGGTGGCTTCCGTTCCCGAACCCTCCACGATGCTGGGTCTGATGGCCGTGGGTGGCTTGTTCGCCGCTTCCAAACGCAAGTCCGCCAAAAACGGCTAAACCACCGTTCTCCATATAGTGATTTATGACCTCAGAGGAGCCGACCGGCTCCTTTTTTTTGCGTGTCGGGTTGGGGGGGTTGTCCGGCGATCCCCCCCCGCCCCCCTTAAAAAGGGGGGAGCCGGAGAAAGGACTCAAAGTCCCCCTTTTGAAGGGGGATTTAGGGGGATCGAATTCAAAGTCCCCCTTTTGAAGGGGGATTTAGGGGGATCTCACTCAAAGTCCCCCTTTTGAAGGGGGATTTAGGGGGAT
>NZ_JAYFER010000622.1:0-2137 GCF_055795065.1 Lyngbya sp. CCY1209 | reverse complement strand
TCGGCGGCGAGGTGTTCGACGGGTTGATTTCCGCCGGGACGGCGACTGCCGTGGGAGAGGAGAATCCAGGCATCTGCGGCGATCGCATCCATCTGACGTTTGAGGAATGCCGCCAGTTGGGAAGATGCCGTTCCCAAGTGGGGTTTGACATCGAGCCGGATCGCCGACCCGAGGAACTGTTGTGCGATCGCCACTTCTGCGGGAATATCTTCGCAAACGTGGACGCCGGGTAAAAGGAAAAGCGGGAAAATCTGAATTTGATTCGCACCGAGCGATCGGCTGTACTCGCCGAATTGCCGAATTTGCTCGGAGAGGGGAATGGGGGCCAACTCCAAAACGCCGGTTCCGACGACTGATGAGGTCGAGTTGCCGCCATCATCAACGGCGAGGCGATCCCCCAACTCTCGGGCTAACTGTTCCAAAGCCAACTGGGGGCGCGGATCGCGACTGCCGTGGGAAACAAGCAAAATGGTGGATTGCACGAGATCTCACAAGCTGAACGGAAGTTTCGATTATTGTAGCGGATCGGCTTCCGGCGGGGGAGGGTTGCGGGCGGAGCGATGTCGGACATTGCGGCATCACTCCTCGACGAGTCGAACCCACCCGCGACGCACGTTATATAGGAGGCGATTGATGATCGCCTGTTCGTCCTCACTGAGGGTTTCTCTGAGGAGAGCGGCTTTCAACAGTTGGCGATCGCGTGGAGTGACCACATTGGAGAACATGACCTGGCCGAAGAGTTCTTCCAGGGAAACGTGAGAGTTGTTCATGAAATTGCCGTAACTTGTCATCGTTTTTGCTCCAATGCTCCTTGTATCTTTATCATGGCTTAATAAAACTGTTTCTTGTGTGATGCTACGATAAAGCTAAGATGAGCGCGATCGGCCCGATCGGTGATCTTTATCAGACAAAATTGTGATTGAGATAACAACAATTGATGATTTCAGTCACCATTTTTGGTCAACCCCCGCTATTTCCGTCGGAGGGCAATTTATGGGTGCGATCGCTCGTTTTTTCATGGGGTTTTCATGGGGTAGGTTGGGTTTCATTTCCGACGTCGTTGGCGCAACATTTCTTCACAAACCCGGAAACACTTCTCGCCCTCTCCCCCAACCCCTCTCCCAACTTTGGGAGAGGGGAGTCTAATGGTGTCGGACAATGATTTTAGGCATTTGCAAACAGCATCTATTGCCCAACCCAACCGACTCATCAAAAGTCAACACTTCTCGCCCTCTCCCCCAACCCCTCTCCCAACTTTGGGAGAGGGGAGTCTAACTAATCAAAAGTCAGAGAAGGGGCGCGATCGAAATTGATTTCGGCGGGTTCCGGGGTTCTCAAACGGTTTCCGAGGGAGTTCGCCAGAAAGATAAAAATTAGGGCGACAACCAAAAATCCGATCAAACTATCGACGGGATCGAATAGCAGTTCTCGCCGCATTTTTTGACCGCAAAAAGAACAGTAAACCCAGCCGCCCAGTTCTTCGCGGGTGCAGGGGAGCGATCGCAGGTGTTTCATTTCTTTGTAAGGACAGATCATCATAACCTCTTGGTAGTGTTTGAAGGGATCGAAATCCGCCGATTTACAGGTATCGTGCAGTCGGTGAAATCTCAAAGTCCCCCTTTTTAAGGGGGATAATGGGGGATCAAACCGCATCGCCGCATCAAATCGGCGGGGGTGAATTAGCGATCGCTGTGAACGATCAGCATGACGTTGTTGGTGAGGATTTCGAGGGCGATCGCACTTTCGCCCAAGGCGCGGCCCATCGCGTAGGAATGTCGCAACGTTGTCGTCAAATGACGCCGTAAAATATCCCCGGTTGTGTAGGTGCGAACCAGTGCAATGGGCTCGGGACACCAGCAATTATTTGGGCGATCAAACTATTTGATAAACCGGGTTTCTAGAAGAGTGTCAGTTGACAACCAAATATCTTAATATAAACCCGGTTTTTAGACCAATTTACGCACCCGACTGGACTGTTTCTGCTCAAACTGTGCATTAAGAAATGGTGGGTTACGGCGCGGATGAAAAGTTGTGGGTTTTTCCTCAAAATTACTGCCACGCCTAACCCACCCGACTGGACTGTTTCATCTTAAATGAGGCGATCGGATCTGAATCCACAGGCAAGATGCCCGATGCT
>NZ_JAYFER010000621.1:0-6966 GCF_055795065.1 Lyngbya sp. CCY1209 | reverse complement strand
ACTATATATATGTACGATTTCAGAGAACGGGTGGATTGAGCGATCGCTTTCGAGAGAGAGATTGAGAACCATCGTGACTTGGCGGAAAGATATCGTCTTTGACGATAACGAGATTTTCCCCCGCCTCCAAAGTCAATCTTCGATCAACCGTTCGATCTGTTTGAGAGCGTCTTCGACTCCCTTTTCTCCGGTTGGGGAGAGACGATCGCACATCTCGAAATTCTCGCCGGGAACGGCCACCAGCCAAGCGGGGGGGACGGTTCCGTAGAGACGTTTCGCCAATGATAGCAGCGATCGCGGGTTGATGGCGTGTCCGAGATTGACAGCCGTTTCCGACTCGTCGGGTTCGATGGCGGACACCTCCACCGTCTCCCCCTCCAGGCAGGCATCGACGAAAATCACGCTGTCAGCGTGGGTCAATTCTTCGGCGAGTTCAGGGGTCAACTGGTGTACCGGACGCGATCGCAGGTTCGGTTTTTCCCAGCGTTCCACCCGCTCGGCCACTTCCTGCCCGATCCCATCATCCCCCCGCAGGGTGTTCCCGTATCCGATAATTAAGAAAGACTTCAGATTTTCCACGAGTCGCACCCGAATGACATGATTCGATTAATACACACATTGAACCAAAACTCGGTCAAAATGCCGCGATCGCAAGTCGGAATTTTGGATAAAGAAATAAACCGCGAGGGAGATATTGTCGGGATGCTCGAATTCCAGGAGTAAACGTTCGACTTCCCGACCTTCCGCCGCCGCCTCTTCCGCCATCCCGCCGAGCACCAGGTCGTCCACCTCGCCGCGCGGACAGGGATATCCCCCCAATTTGTTCGCCGGCGGCGATGACGTTTTGTCGTAATGTTCAACCAACATCCAGTCGAACCAATTATCGACGAATTCGCGATCGAATCGTTCTTTCAATTGGTCGAGGAATTCTTGGCTGTGCGTCTGCCAAAAGGGAGCATCTTCCACCGCAAAACTCAGAGGGCGAATTTTCTCCGCAAATGAGGGTCTGCCGATTTTGATAAAACTGAAATCCTGCAATAACTCATTGTCGGCGATATCGGTTTCCGGGAAATACAAGACCCGATGCTTGTCGTCCTGGAAAGAAAAGGCGGGGTCGGGGTAAATGTAAAACTGCAATAGTCCGCGATCGGGAAAGTCGAAATTCGGGATGATGGGAACTTCCGCGCAGTCGATCTGAGCCAGCAAAACCAGGGGGATTCCCGACTCGTCTCTGGGATAATCCGCCGATTTCGGAAAGTAAGGCAGACCGCCGATTTTGCTGGCTCGCCGGGGCAGGCGATCGTCTTGGGGGTGCTTCACCCGCAGGCGCGGTTCGCCGGCATCGACGCGAATGAAGGGTTCCGACGGACTGGCGATCAAAAAGGGTCGGATGGCGTCAAATTCGGGGGGGAGTTCTAACAAGAAGTCTCGGATAGACATCGCCTCAAATTAGAGTCTTTTTCGCGATTCAGAATGATCGTATTGTCGTCGGGGATAATCGGTCAATGCATAAATCGTCCGATTTGTCAAGATACCCTTTCGAGCCGTCCCGAAAATTGGTGCGTCGAGAGAATCGGATTGGTCGGGAAAATTGTGGGATTGTGACGATATCATCGGGGTTGCAGCCTTCATTTTTGCCGATAGACACAATAACCCCTTGGGTGCCGTTTCCTGTAGTGTACCAGAACCCCCATTCTGCCGTCAACTGTTTGAGAGAAATTATCAATAATTTTGTAACAAATCGTAATAAAGTTTTCAAAATCCAATAAAAAACTCAAAAATTATTAAAAAAACTTATAAATAAATCGCCGGGATACTCAGGACGTGGAAAAACTCTGAAACGGATAAGTGAGGTTATTTTACCTGTTGCCTGTTGTCTATTACCTATTACCGATTGCCTCTGATCAACAGTATTCGACGGTAACTTCTTTTTGCTTTTCTTTGAGCAAATTGACCAGATCTTCGATCAAACTGCGGCGGATGGAGATATTTTTGGGAAGCAGGGGGTTTTGATAGAATTCGTTAATTTGCTGTCCCACCAGAAAGAAAATCGAGTCCGCTTCCAAAATTTCCCGAGCCAGCAATACCGCCCCGTTGTTGTCCGAGGGGAGGCGGGTGATGTCGCAGTTGCATTTTCTGAGGACTTCGGTGGCTTTGGAAATGGTGAGAATGCCTTCGGTGACGAGGTTAATTTCGCTCAATTTTCCGATGGGGGGCAGATCTTTCCGCATGGTGGAGATATCCATTTCGATGGTTTCTCCCATGTAGTTCGCCACCAGGTTTCCGGTGGTGCCGCCGCAGATCACTTTTCTACCTTTAAAGCTCAACAGCCGTTCGGCGTACAGTTCATCCTGGGTGACGTCGAGGGGGGGGCCAGTGAAGATCATGACGGGATTTCGCTTGCGGACGTAGACGCCGACGAAGGTGGCGTCGTCGCCGATTTTATCGCGGTAGAGCGATCGCGTTTCGGTCATCACCTGTTCGATGATGGTGCGGGAATTGGTCGCCTGGTTCATGAACACTTTTTCCATGTACTTGGCGATATTATCCCACCCCCAGCCGAAATTCATGGTATCCCCCAATCCCGCGTAAAGAACGCCGTCGCTGATGGCGCCGATAAAGTCCCCCCGTTCCAGCTTCCCTGCGGAGGAGATGATTTTTTTGCCCTGAATTTTTTCCGTTTTCGTCTCCAGTTGGATGACCCGACCTTTGTTAAAATAAAAGATGGGGGGATTGTCGAAGTTGATGACCTGAAATTGATTGGTCTGGTGGTCGATTTGGATGATGGTAAATGTGGCGTAGGCAATTTTCCGAACCTGACAGATCGGCAGGGTTCCGATCACGGTTTTGATCACCTCTTCGAGGGGGACGTCGGCGTTGAGCATGGTGATCAAAATTTCCGTCGTCAGGGTGGCGAGGATGTTGGCTTTGACGCCGCTTCCCAGGCCGTCGGAGAGGACGATGGTGCTTTTGTTTTCGGTTTTGGTGAATTTCACCTGGTCGCCGCAGAGTTCCTCGCCTTTTTTGTTGAGGCTGCGATCGAAAATGTCGAAAAAGTTATCTTGATCCATGGGTTGACTGGATGGAGAATGGAACCACAGAGACACAGAGGACACGGAGGGAAGAGGGGTGCTATTGGTTGATCATTTGGAGGATTTTTAAGAGGCTGATTTTGGTTTCGGCGGTGGTTTCTCCGAGTAAGCCGGCGATTTCTTGGGCGACTTTCATCTGGTTGTCAACGACTTCGTTGACTTTTTTGACGGTTTCTTCTTTGATGTCCAAAATTTCTTTTTTTCGCTTCGTTTCTGGGGTGATATCGGTCATGATGCAGGCGATGATGTTTTCGTCTCGGATGGGGAAAATGACTTCTTTGAGGTAGAGGTTGTGGTTAGCGTATTCGGTTTCAATGCCCTGCATCATCTCGTTCTTTTCCCACACTTTCCGGAAGCGATCGAGGTTTCCTAGTAAGTCGAAGGCGGGGGTGCCGATGATGTCGGCTTCATTCACCTTGAAAAACTTGCAGAAGGCGGGGTTGACGACTTTAATTTTCAGGTCGATATCGACGGCGATCAGACCGTTGGGGTCGTACTCCCACAGTAGTCGCCACAGGTGGGGATTTTCGGTGGTTTCTAACATCATGAATTTAGGGGTAAATTGCGTTCCTGAATCATCGGCAAAATTTCGCCGATGAATTTATCTTCGATGTTTTGGGGGCTGATGTTGATGAAGTGCTGACCTTTGTATTTCATGACGATACCTGAACTGCAGGTTTCTAAACAGAATGATCCTTTCAATTCGACGTGATTTTCGAGTTTGTATTCTTTGATCAATTCCTGTAGTTTCGGTAGGACTTCGTAGACCCCCATCTGGTGGCAAGCCGAACCCATGCACAGGTACAAGTTTTCTTTTTCCATATCGATTCCTCTGATGTCTGAAACCGGGTGTTTCAGAATTGTTTCCAATCGCTCAAAAACCCGGTTTCTTACCGGCTGTCTAATCCCGGTAGACTTCATCTACTATTGTGCCATCCCGTTTCAGCAGTTGGACGTGCAACGGCATCTGCCCGATCGCGTGGGTGGAGCAACTCAGGCAGGGGTCGAAACAGCGGATGCCGGCTTCAACTCGATTTAACATTCCCTCGGGAATTTCGTTGCCGTGGATGTAGTGTTTGGCGATTTGGGTGACGGTTTTGTTCATCGCCAAGTTGTTCTGTCCGGTGGCAATAATCAAGTTGACCTTTTGAATCAGGCCGTTTTCGTTGACTTTGTAGTGGTGGAAGAGGGTGCCGCGGGGGGCTTCGCTGACGCCGATCCCTTCTAAGTTGTTGATGCCGGCGTCGGCGCGGACGCGGGAGGAGGTGATGTCGGGGTCGTCCACCAGGGCTTCGATCGCTTCAATACAGGCCAAAATTTCCACCAACCGGGCGTAGTGGTAGAAGAAGGAGGAGGTGGCGATCCGTCCCCCGGCGCGATCGCGGAATTCTTGCAACTCCCGGTCGGCGTCGGGCGTCCCGATGCGATCGCACACGTTCAGCCTCGCCAGGGGTCCGACGCGATAAATACCGTCGGGATATCCGAGGGGTTTATAGTAGGGGAATTTCAGGTAGGACCAGTTTTCCACCGCCTCACCCAAATAGTCCTGGTAATTGTCCTCACTCAACCCGTCGGCGACGATGTTTCCGTCGCTATCGACAAATCGAATCTGACCGCCGTAGTGTTCCCAGTTGCCGTTGGGGGCGACCAAACTCATAAATAGAGAGGGAAACTGCCCGAATATATCGACTTCTTGGCTGAGGTCGCTATCGAGTAGGCGTTTAAACAGGGATAAAGCCGTTTCCGTGGTCTGCCGGGATTCCGGGAGGCGTTCTTTAATCCATTCTAAACCTTCCTGGGAAAGGGGCGATCGCACCCCACCGGGAACGGCCCAAGCGGCGTGAATTTTCCGGGCTCCCAACAGTTCAATCACGGTCTGTCCGAACTGCCGCAGGCGAATGCCGGCCCTCGCCAAATCGGGGTCGGAGGCGATCAATCCGAATACATTTCGCTTCGCCGGGTCGCTATCCCAACCCAGGAGAAAGTCGGGGCTGCTGAGGTGGAAAAAACTCAAAGCGTGGGATTGGGTCAACTGCGCCAAATTCATCATCCGGCGCAATTTTTCCCCGGCTGGTGGCACCTGGACGGCGAGAATTTTATCCCCGGTTTTCGCCGATGCCAATAGGTGACTGACCGGACAAATTCCGCAGATGCGGGCGGTAATTCCCGCCATTTCAAACATGGGTCGCCCTTCGCAGAATTTCTCGAAGCCGCGAAATTCGACGACGTGGAAGCGGGCATCTTCCACCTCCCCGGCATCGTCTAAAAATACCGAAATTTTGGCGTGACCCTCGATGCGGGTTACGGGGTCGATAACAACTGTTTTAGCCATGACTGGGAACTCACTCTCAACAGGATTAAAGATTGATAATTGACAATCAAAAATTTCACCACAGAGGCACAGAGGACACGGAGAATTTATGACTCATTAATTAATGAGAAAAAGTAGACCGTCAATTATCAATTGGGCTGACATTTAAGCAGACGGAAACTTTATCCGAACTTGATCATTTCTCGCCCTTCCATTTTGGGCTGCTTGCCTTCCACGAGGGGGGCGAGGGTGGCTTTGATGCGATCGGCCGGCGGGGGACATCCCGGCATGAACAGGTCGATATCAACCAGTTCATGAATAGGCCGGACGCGATCGAGCAGTTCGGGGACGATGCCCGGATCTTTGGGGATTTGGGGGGTGGTGTCGCCCAATTCCAAATAGCAGCGTTTGAGGACGGGTTCGGTACTGCCGAGCATATTTCGCATGGCGGGAACGTTGGCCGTGACGGCACAATCCCCGAAGGAAATGAGCATTTTGGTGCGTTCCCGAACCTGGAGAAGCAGTTCCAAATTGTCTTCGTTGGCGACGGCCCCTTCCACCAGGCAGACATCCACATTTTCGGGATAGTCTTTCAAGTCACTGCCGACGGGGGAATAAACCACGTCCACAAATTCGGATAAGTCGATCAGCCATTCGTCCAGGTCCAAAAACGACATATGGCAACCCGAGCATCCGGCCAGCCAAATGGTGGCAAATTTTATCTTGTCCATTCGTGTTTCTCCCGTGCATTAACGATAAACTCTAATTTGGCGCGATCGCGGGTCATTTCGGCGACGGTCGCCCCCTTGCGGAAAATCGAACCCGTCGGGCAGGCATCGACGCACTTGCCGCAGGAGGTGCAGGCGTCCACCGACCCCCAGGGCTGGTTCAACCCCGTCACCATCTTAGCCGCGGCGCCGCGGAAACCCACATCCCAGACGTGGGCGCCCTCGATTTCGTCGCAGACCCGCAGGCAGCGGGTGCAGAGGATGCAGCGGTTGTGGTCGATGCCGAATTGGGGGTGGGAAATATCGACTTCCCGTTCGGGGAAACGGTAGGTAAACCGGCTGTGGTCCATCCCCACTTCTACCGCCACATCTTGCAATTCGCAATTCTCGTTGGCGACGCAAACCGCACAGACGTGGTTGCCCTCTGAGAACAGCATCTCGACCACCATCTTGCGGTATTCTTTCAATTTGGGGCTGTTGGTGCACACGTCCATCCCCTCGGCGACGGCGGTGACGCAGGCGGGAAGCAGCTTGTTAATTCCGGCGATTTCCACCAGACACAACCGGCAGGCGCCGACGTCGGAAATCCCTTCCAAATGGCAGAGGGTGGGAATTCTCACCCCCGCTTCTTTGGCGGCGTCCAAAACGGTCGCTCCTTCTTCTATTGCAATGTCGTTTCCATCAATTTTTAAAGTGACAACGGACATAGAGTTCTCCTTGAATTGAGGGAATAGGGAATAGGGAATAGGGAATAGGGAATAGGGTGATTGGTGGGGGCAGTGCCTCTGTGCCTGCCCTTGCCATCGGTCCGAGTTGGGGAGGCAACCGGGGACAT
>NZ_JAYFER010000620.1:0-33151 GCF_055795065.1 Lyngbya sp. CCY1209 | reverse complement strand
TGTTCGGGTGTCAGCGCCTCCCACCGAGAGCGAGCTACCCAAGAGGCATCGGGGGAACGGGTGGCGCCGTTGGGGAGAATAAATCCCGCCGAAGAGTCGAAGGCAACACCCAAGTCTTCGTGGGCTTCATCCCAGCGATCGAGTTGTCCGGTGATGCGGCTATTTTTTTTTCCTGATTCGCTGCCTGCGGGTGGGTTCACAATCAGTTCTCCTGCGGCGGTCCGTTCTAATCTTAAATCGGGGTTGGCGGCGGCGAGGGCTTGGAATTGTTCCTGGGTGACGTGGAGAAGGGTGGAAGGGGGAAGTTCCAGAGTCAGGGTGGAGTGCATCGAATTTCCTCCGAGAATTTGGGCGGATAGTGTTGATGGTAACTCACAGGGATGGGAATGCGATCGGTTTCAAATCTTCTCGCCCCCAAACCCCCAATTCTGGGGGCTTTTAGCGGATCGAATTTCAACTCATAATTTCACACTGCTATAATGTTCTGGATAGGGAAAAAAGATGAGTTTATCGGGAGAATTAACAATGGTTTATCAACCACAAATTGCAACTCAGCATGAGATTCTCTATCCGGATTCAGACGGTAAACCGATGTCGGACAATACAGTTCAGTTTCGCTGGATTATGACAATCTATCACAATCTGGCGTGGTTGTTTGCAAACGATCGCAACGTGTTTGTGGCGGGGGATTTGCTCTGGTATCCCGTCGAAGGGGATAATAGAACTCGCCAAGCTCCGGATGTGATGGTGGTGTTTGGGGTGGAAAAGGGAGACAGAGGTTCCTATCAACAGTGGAAAGAGAAAGCAACAGTTGCAACAGGAGCGATCGCGAGCCGAACAAGTGACCGCCGAGTTAGAAGAGGAGCGTCGCAAGGCTCAAAGGCTGGAACAGTTGTTGCGGGAAGCGGGGATTGATTGCGATCGCGAGTAGAAGCAGAACTTCACACAATTTGGGAGGTAGGCTTGACAAGATTAAATTTTTGTGGTAACGGGGCGATCGATGGAGTATGGCAACCGCCAGGGCGGTTGGGATATCGATGATATCGCCCCATTTTCTTTCAATGCGTTCCTACGGGGTCACTTCTCCTTCAACTTCCGTCCCCGACGCCGGTTGAGCCTCGATCGCCCGCCGTTGCTTTTCCCGGAACTCAGCCGCCGCGTCGAGTATATTTTCATTCCGTTGAGTCTCAACCGATCCGTCGAAGTCGAACCCACCTTGTTGGGCACGGTGGAGGATGTCGAACAGCGTCCGCTGGTTCAGCGTCGCCGAAGACTCAGTGGTGCTGTTGCGGCTGTCGAAATCCTGGAGGGGATCGACGGTGGTTTGGGCGATCGCGCCGGATTGGACCCAAACGGCCCCACCCAAGCTCAAAGAGGCGATCGCGGCGATGGTTTTCAGAGATGCCGATTTCATAGCCATAGCTGTCAATTACGATTTAGAAGAATTCTATAACTCAATCATTTTAAACCCCTCCCGAACAGGAGGGGTATAGAATGTTTCCAAATGGGTCGGAAACCTAAGCGAACCGACGGCGCAACAGCGGTTGAATCAGCAGCAGGGCGGCGATCGCGAACCCGAGCAACACCAACAGCGCCGCGCCGAACGTCACCTCGCCGAAAGGTGCGGCCATCACCACGCTACCCCAGGACCAACTCTCGTGGACGTAGAGGTAGCGGATCGGTTCGATCGCGTAGCTGAGGGGATTCAGCGTCGCCACCACCTGCAACCACTTCGGCATGAACGACAGGGGCGCCAGAGCCGTACTCGCGAACAGCAGCGGCAGGTTCGTCACGAAAATCACCGCGATCAATTCAATGTGGCCGGGGAGGGCGAAGGCCAGACCCAAACTCAAACCCGTCACCCCCAGCACCAACAACAAAACCACCAGGGCGATCACCGCCAGTCCGGCAATTCCCGGCAATCCGGCGCCCATAAATGATGCCGCCGTGACGATCGCCGCCGTCTGGACGAAACTGAGGGTGACGATATAAATAGCCGAGGCTAAAACGATGGAAAACCGCGAAGCCAGTGGCGCCACCAACAGGCGGTTCAAAAAGCCGAACTCGCGATCGAACATCACCGGCAACCCGGCGTTCAGCGCCCCGGCGAAGGCCGTAAACACGATCACCCCGGCGCCGAGAAATTGTCCGTAATTTGTCGTTTCTCCGAACAACCCTTCGGGGGCATTTTGGAACAGCGCCCCGAACAAAATCAACCACATCAACGGTTGAATGACCCCCGCGATCAGCGTCGAAGGGCGTCGCCGCAACTGGATGAACAGGCGGCGGGTGAGGGCAAGAGTTTCCTGGATGAACTCGCCCACGGGATTGGATTGTTCCTCCAACTCCGCCGCCGATAATTGAGGATTAATCGTCGTACCACTCATAATTTTAAAATCTCGATCGCAACAAATTGGGGAATAGGGAGTCGGTCGTCGGTCGTCGGGAATAAAAAGCAGAGTCCCTCCGCTCTCTTTTCTAACGCATATTCCGCTTTTTCTCCGCCTTCGGGTCGCGTCCGGCCGCCCCGGCGAGTTCCGCATCCATAAGGGTTTGACCCGTGGCAGCCAGATAAACATCGTCCAAACTGGGGCGGGACTGGGCGATGCCGAACGTCGGCAAACCCGCCTCTTTCAGGGCTTGCTGGATAGTGAGCAGAGCATCGTTTTGGGGTTCAACCACCAAATTGAGGGAATTGCCCTGGGCCGGGTTGATGATAATTTCTTGGACGCAGGATAGGGATTCGAGCAATTCCTTGGCTTTTTCGGCCTCTTCGGCCGGGGAGAACTCCCGAATCCGCAGGGTGACGCGATCGCCGCCCACCCGATCTTTGAGTTCCGAAGGGGTTCCGGTGGCGATGACCACCCCCTTGTCAATGATGGCCACGCGGTCGGCCAGGGCGTCCACCTCCTCCAAATAGTGGCTGGTGATCAGCACCGTGGTTCCCGACTCCCGCAGTTTCCGCAGGAAGTCCCACACCGCCACCCGACTTTCGATGTCCAGGCCCACCGTCGGCTCGTCGAGTACCAAGACGTCGGGCTGGTGCAGCAGGCCCGACGCTAGGTCGAGGCGCTTGCGGATGCCCCCGGAATAGGTGCCGCTTTTTTGGTCGATCCACTCCTGCAGGCCCAGCAGTTGCGCCACCGTCTCGATGCGGTCTTTAATTTGGGGGCGGGGGAGGTGGTACAGCGCCGCCTGCAGTTGCAGCAGTTCCCGACCCGTGAGCACCTTGTCGAGGGCGACTTCCTGGGCGACGTAGCCGAGGCGCCGTCGGGCCAGTTTGGGGCGATCGACCACCGAGATGCCCGAAACCGCCAAGTGACCCGCATCAGGGGTGATGAGGGTGCACAGCGATCGCAGGGTCGTGGTTTTCCCCGCGCCGTTAGGGCCGAGCAAGCCGAAAATTTCCCCGGGCCGGACTTCCAGGGAAACATCTTTGACGGCCTCAACCGAACCGTAACGTTTTTGCAGATTCTCGATTAAAACGGCAGGAGTCATGTCACAATTGCTGGTGGATACGGATCGCGTTTACATTACTCAACATTTTAATGGATTGCCGGCGGTCGCGATCGGGGGTGCACCGTTTTAGATCGTCCGACGATCGCACGAAATTTGACCGCCCGGGGGTAAGCTATGGCAATGATGAGCGATCGTGTCTTGACCGTTTCGTTCGGCAGACCCACCTTGAAACCCTAATCTCAAGGTGATGACCGTTAACCGATTCCCCATTACCCATTACCCATTACCTGCACACAGCGCCATAACCCGCCGCCGACCCCCGGGAAATTTCCCGACATTCTCCTCTGATCAGGTCTTGTGACATGAGCCGGATTTTAATTGCCGAAGATGAACCCCGAATCGCCGCCTTCCTCGAAAAGGGACTGCGGGCCAGCGGCTTTACCACCGCCATCGCCGGCAGCGGACGGGAAGTGATCGACAAAGCCATCGGCAACAATTTTGACCTGCTGATCCTCGATTTGGGACTCCCCGACCGCGACGGGTTCCAGGTGTTGAAGGAATTGCGGGGCCAGGGGGAAAATTTGCCCATCATCATCCTGACGGCCCGCGACGACATCACCGACAAGGTGGCGGGGTTGGAGGGCGGCGCGGACGATTACGTGACCAAGCCGTTTCGGTTCGCGGAACTGCTGGCCCGGGTGCGGGCTAGGCTGCGGACCCAAACTCCAACCGGCGGCGAGGATGAGAAAAGTCTCCGGGTCGCCGATATTTCCTTGAATTTATATACCCGCCAGGTGCAGGTGGGCGATCGCACCCTGAAACTTTCGGCTAAGGAGTTCCAACTCCTCGAAACCTTCCTGCGCCACCCCGAACAGGTCCTCAGCCGCGAACAGTTGCTCGATCGCGTCTGGGGTTACGATTACGATCCGGGGTCCAACGTCGTCGATGTCTACGTCGGCTACCTGCGGAAAAAACTGGGCAGCGATCGCATCGAAACCCTGCGGGGCATGGGCTACCGCCTCTGTAGTTCGCCCCGGGACATTTGAGAAGATTTGGGGGAACCCCAGCCGGTTTGAATTCGTCTAATAGTTGATCGTTTGGCCGGACAGACTCCGTTGACGGAGGCAACAGGTAACAGGCAATAGGCAACAAGCCGGTTGAGGAGGGAACGGGGAAGAATGAAAACTCGATATCTTCAAAATTTGAGGAACAATATTGGGTGGCAATTCGTCAATAATTGGTTTTGTCGGCGATCGCCCCGGCCGGTTCGGTTCTCGACCCCCATTCGAGATTAATATTAAGAAATTTCTCACGTTGACTTCATGGAGATCTTAAGGGGTATCCTTACAATGAGGGAGTACAAGAACTGAAGTATCACGACTGGAAGAAGCACGATGATTTTGTGGTGTGAGGTCAAAAAACATCCGAAAGACTGATTCCTAAACCCTTCGGGTCTGATCGACTCGGGGGATCTTTCACGGCCGTCCTTCGTCCTTCCCCATCAGGAGTCCGGGCTGAAATCTCACCAGAACATTTTCCGAAGTGCGATCGAATTCAGCCCTCCCAAAACGACGTCGGATGAACTTTGGGTCGCATCTATGATTTTGAGAATTCGGCATCGACGGCCCCAACGTTTGTATCTCATTATTTCCCCAATTCGAGCCGGCGGGCGATCCGCGACAGCGCACCTATCGCATTGGGAACGATTTTTGAGTGCAAATGACCCCAAAAATAATTAGAATTGAGGATTTTTTAAGCATGGACGACGAACTTTTGACTTCCGTCCCTCTAATCCTAGAAGACCCGGAAATCTCCGAAGAATTAGACGCAGAAATGGACGGCTCAGAATCGGAAGATTTGGCTGACGTCACGGCGATCGAACTGGACGTAGACGAAACAGATGATGACACCGATGACGAAGCGGATGACGACCTCGATGACGGAGGGCAAATTGATAATGAAATGGTCTCCGAAATTGACGACCCGGGCAACGGTCTGGAAAATCCGGAAATTGCTGAATCTGAAGTGGAGATAACCGACTCGGAAGCGGTGGCGGATGACGCCCCCGTCCCGACTTTTCTCGATGTCGTGGGCGATATCAGAACCTTCATCCTGAATCAACTTTTCGATGAAGAAGCCTACCTCGAACAAAACCCCGACCTGGCACAATTCCAACTGGAAGTCGAGGCGGCAGGATTCACGTTTGACCTGCGACAACACTTCTTTGAATTCGGTCAATTTGAAGGCCGGGAATTCAGTTCATTTTTCAACATTACCGAATATGCCCAGAGCAATCCGGATGTCGCGGCTGTGATCTCTCGGGAAGATTTGCTCACCCACTTCTTAGATTTCGGTCTGGCCGAAGGTCGGGAGTTTAGCAACTTCTTCAACATCAACATTTACACCCAAGCAAATCCCGACCTGGTTTCTGTCACCCAAGGAAACCTCGTCAGCAGCTTCGTCCACTTCTTGCAGTTCGGACAGTTTGAAAACCGGATTGGCAGCAATCTATTCAATCCCAATGTCTACCTGCAACTGAACCCCGGCGTTGTCAGCGACCTGGAAGAGGCGGCTAATCAGGGTTTGCAAGTCAGTGCTTTCACCCATTTCCTGCAAATCGGACGCCGCCAAAGTCTGGAGTTCAGCAATATTTTCAACGTCAGCGAATATGTGGCGTTGAACCCGGATTTGGTTCCATTTATCGAAAGCGGTCAAATTACAGCCACAGACCACTGGGTACAATTCGGATTTTTTGAACAGCGGGAGTTTAGCTTCTCGTTCTCTGTTTCCCAAGTCTTGGAAACTCTAAATCTGACCAGTCTCACTGAAATTAACCTTTCCGAACTCATTGCTCAAATTGAGGCGAATTTCAATCTGATTATCGGTTCCGACGACGACGATGAGGATACCGGTTCCGAAGGAGATGATGTCATCGACACGCCGGACGACGAAGCTGATGACGATGGTGGAGACATCCCGGATACTGACGACGAGGACGACGACGAGGACGACGACGAGGACGACGACGAGGACGACGACGAGGACGACGACGAGGACGACGATGCGGATGATGGAGTGAGTGGCGAGTTACCTCCCCTCGACGATATCCCCTCCGCACCTCCTCCCGTAGCAGAACAACCCGAACCGGAACCGGAACCCGAACCGGAACCGGAACCCGAACCGGAACCGGAACCGGAACCCGAACCGGAACCCGAACCGGAACCGGAACCGGAACCCGAACCGGAACCCGAACCGGAACCGGAACCCGAACCGGAACCGGAACCCGAACCGGAACCCGAACTGCCGTCAGAAGTCGCCTTCAATGTCGGATTTATTCTGACCACCTACGAAGCTCAATTGCAAGTGGCTTTCCAAGTGGAAGATGTCACCACCATCGCCACTCAGGAGCTCTTGGATTGGCTGGATGAGAATTACTTGGAACTTGACATCAATCCATCTCCCGCCGTCGATGTGAGCTACTATTTGGAGGCTTACAGTGCCCAACTGATCGCGTTTTACGGCGTGGCATCCGTCGAAGAACTCAGCTACTTGCAAATCGTCAATTACATCGACGGGGAAGGCTTGGAACAAGGATTCTCGCCGAGTCCGAATATCAGCTTGAGCTTCTTCCAATCGACCTACAGCGTCCAACTCGAACAGTTCTTCGGGGTTTCCGTCGAGAACATCAGTAATGCACAACTGTTCAGTTACATTGTCGAAGTCGGATTGCCGGAAGGTCAGAGTCCGTCGTCGTTAGTTGACTTAGATTTCTTGCTGTCCAATCAACAATCAATTACGGCGATCGAAGCTCATTTCGGAACCGAAATTACCAATCTTACGAATACCGAAATTTTCGAGTACGTCACCTCCGAAGATGGTTTGGAAGCGGTCAATCCCTCTACGGTGGTGAGCCTCAACTATGTCACAGCCGTTTACCAGACCCAGTTGGAAGCGTTCTTCGGCGTTGAAATCACCGAAATTTCCAATACCCAAGTTTTGGCGTTTATCAATAGCCAAGGTTTGGAAGAGGGGTTGAATACTTCCGCCTCCTTCGGGTTTGAATATCTGACCGCCATCTACGGCGAAGAAATTACTGCCACCTTGGGGCCGGATGCGACCCAGCAGGAAGCGATCGCATTCATTCAGGAAAACGGACTTCCGGAAGGTGTCAACCCGTCGGTTTTCGTGCATATCAACTTCGTCGAACAGACTAATGTGGAAGCCATTCAGGAATTCTACGACGTTGACGATGTTGAAGAACTGTCCGAACAGGAAGTCATCGCCAGCATCGACTCCCAGGTTTTTGTCGATGTCAACTATGTGGTGAATCAATACGCGGAACAACTGGCGGAATTCTACGAAATCGAGGTCGAGAATGTCGGCAGTTTGACCGAGTCCCAGGTGATTTCCTTTACTTTGGGTGCGGGAGAAAATTTGAACGTGATGGGGGCAGCCGTTAACTTTGCGGAAGCTCGATCGCTGTTTGCATCGCAACTGCAAGCTTTCTTCAACGTCACCAATATCGAAATTTTGAGCGACGCTCAAATCAATACTTTCTTGTTTGAGCAAAGCCAACAGTTTGCCTTGGTCAATCAACTGGTTAATGTCGTTGATACCAACTACTACGCGACCGTTTATTCCGAAGCATTAACCGCACGATTTGGCGCGGACTTCACGGCTGAGAATGTGGTCAGTTTCGTATTTGGCGATGATGCTCCGGCGATCGATATCCGGTTCGCACTGCTTCAATACGAAGAGGAATTGGCAACTCATGCGGAGAGTTTGGGTAAAGAACTCGACCAACTGACTGCGGAGGAAATTCGGTTCTATTTTCTCACCGAAGGTTTTGACGTCGATAATCAACTCATCCCCTTTGATCTGGATGCTGCGTTCGTCCAATATACCGAAGAACTGACGGCTTTCTATGGAGTCAGTGGTTTCAACCAACAGCAGATTTATCAGTTTGTCGTCAACGAAGCCTTGCAACGGGGTCTGAGCCTGTCTGAAGTGGTTGATGATGATGCCCTGGAATTCCTGCGGGAGCAGTACAGCGATCGCATTATTGCCGCCTTTGACCTCGAAGAAGGTGAAGTCGCCGATGTCGATGCAGACGTGGTTCTCGACCTGATTTATGGCGGTTTGTCTCAAGTCGTCAATTACGATTACTTCCGCTTTACTTTCGAGGGAGATGTGGCGCAAATCTTCGGAGTCGAGAGTATTGCTCAGGTTAGCGAACTGCAAATTCTCGAGTATCTTTACGGACAAGAAGAGGTCGATTTTAACTCCTTGGGTTGGTTCAATTTCCAAGGCTATCTTGCCGAATATGGCGAGGAGTTGGAAACGGCTCTGACTGAATATTATGGCGTTGAAAGCGTCACCGAACTGAGCCAAGATATGATCGGTCAGTTCGCCCTCACCGTCGGTGCTCAACAGTTCAGCGTGGAAGAATTTGCCGATCTCGACTATATCGGTACAACTTTCAACGCGGCGATTCTCGACAGCGACGAGGCGGTTAAGGCCTGGTTGAGTGAGTTTTCATTCCTCAATGTGGATACGGCTTACGTCCAAGAGCAAATTGAAATGTTGCTCGAAGAGGAAACCCTGACGCTGGCTGATTTGAACGGTATTTTGCCGGAGGAAATTACCAGTTTGGATGACCTCGGAGATCGAGGGCTGATCAATTTGGTTTTCAATCCCGATTTTCAAGCCTTGTTGGGTGAGGAAACTGAGATTAAACTGTTCCAAGAAACGGTCAGTGCCGATTACGTCCGGGAAATCTTTGCCCCCGCGATCGCCCACGTTTTGGATGTGGATATCGCCGCCGTCACTGGGGAGGAAGTTACGACGATTACTGACGAACAACTCGACGATTTCTTGTTGAGTCAGTCCGCAGAAATTGCCACAGATTTGGGCATTTCCGAAACGGATGTGACCCTGGAAGTGGCTCAAGAGTGGTTTGCGACTAACTCGGTGACGACCATTGAGGGACAGGAAATTGAGGTCGATGTCGCTTACGTCCGATATCAACTGCAAGAACTTCTGGACGAAGAAGCGATCGCGATCGACGATATCAACTCCGTTCTCGAAGAACCGATTGACACACTCGACGATCTCACCGACGAGCAACTCACCAATTTGGGATTGGATACCGAATTCCAAAGTGAGTTTGAACTCGAACTCGAACTGGTTCAAAGCGAACTGAATATCGGTTTCGTGGTTTCTCAGTACGCCACCGAACTTGCTCAATACTTCGAGTTGTCTGAAGAAGAATTGGCCGATCGCGAATTCACCCAAGAGGAAATTGTCGAATTCTTCAGTGCAACTCAAGGGGAAGAAATTGCCGCTTTCATTGGTGAAGATGATGCGATCGGAGGGGAATCCGACGATGATTTGAGTGGTGACGATACCGCCGATGATTCGGACGATGACGATTCGGACGATATCACCGATGATTTGAGTGGTGACGATACCGCCGACGATTCGGAAGATGAGAGTTCGGACGATACCACCGATGATTCGGACGATGAGAGTTCGGACGATACCGCCGACGATTCGGACGATGAGAGTTCGGACGATACCACGGGTGATGATACCGCCGACGACGGTACGGAATTTGCAGCCGAAGACGTTCTGGCTTACATCCAACAGGTGACGGTGGAAACCGTTACGCAGGCGGAAGAAATCGACACCGGTTATGTGGCGTATCAGCTTCAAGAACTGATGCATGATTTCGCCTTCACCCTTGAAGATGTCAACGGTATTTTGGAAACCGAATATGCATCTCTCGATGAGTTGACTTCAGAAAACATTACCACCCTGGCGTTTAGCGAGGAGTTCGGGGAAATTCTGGGAGAGGATGTCGAACTCGAACGGGTACAGTCTACCGTCAATTACGACTACCTGCGGGTTGCGGAAACCGAGGATATTGTCAACTTCTTCAATACCGAAGAAACCTCCGTCACCGCCGAAGACGTGTTGCGAGGTGAAGTCCAGTTCCTCCCCGACGGAGAAATTCTGGCGACATTTGAGGAGAACTTCCTCACCGCCGATGTCGGCTATGTCCGCTATCAAGTGGAACAATTGTTGGAAGCCGAAACCGTCACCATCGAACAGGTGAACGAGATCCTGTCCCCGGAAGAAGCGATCGCGGAACTCGGAGATCTCGGCGATGCTCAGGTGGTGGAACTGGTTTACAGCCGCGACTTCAAAGCCTTGTTGATGGAAGCCGAGGAAGAAATCGAGCTCTCGCCGGTTGACTATCAAGCCTATATCCAAGACAACGCCGAAGCCTTGTTGGAAGGGTTCGAGGATGTGGACGACGTAGCGGAATTGACCCTGGAACAAGTCCACGGGTTCATGTTCGGGGAAGCGGAAGGAACGCTTGAGGGATACGTCGCCTTCGACTATCTCGGCGAAACCTACCAAGCCGCGATCGCCACTCAAGAAATCGCAGATGCGACGGTTATCAACTGGCTGCAAAGCGAGTTCCTGTCCCTCGATCACAACTTCCTGCAATACCAGGTTCAACAGTTGACGGTCGAACAACAAACCCAGTTGTTGGAGGATCTGGGTATCGAAATCGATGATATCGCCAATCTCTCACGGCAGCAGGTGGTTCAAATCGCTTATAGCGAGGAATTCCAAGCACTCCTGGAAGTCGAAGCAGTCCAAACTGAGGCTTTCGATGTGGAAGGCTACGCCGAAGCCAACGCCGAAGCACTCGCAGAGTTCTACGAAGAAGAACTCGAAGACCTCGAACCCCCCACCGAAGAAGGTGAAATTCCCGATTCCGTCGTGGTCGAGTTGTCGAACTTCACCGGAGCTCCCGCCGGCGTGACGGTGACGCTCGAGGAAGTTGAAGACGGCATTCAGGTGACGGTTGACAGCGTGGAACCGATCGCGGATCTCAACGGCCTGTTCTTTGATATCGAAAATGACGATCTTCTCGATAGCCTGTCGGTGACGGGGGATGATGTCACCTCCTCGGACTTCGGCGGCGACGTGACGCAAGTGGGTAACGCCACCATCGCACCCCTGGACTTTGAAGCCGGCGTGCAAATCGGAACGTCCGGTATCGGTCAGGATGACATTCAATCCACCGTGTTTGTCCTCAGTTCCGAGGGTGAAGAGTTGACCCTGGAGCAATTTATCGGCGAGGAATTCGGCGTCCGCCTGACGAGCGTGGGTGAAAATCGCAATGGCAGCAGCAAGCTGCGAGGAACGGCGGCGCCGGTGTTTGCAGAAGTGGACGACGACGGCTTCAATCTCGGCGGCTTGACTCGCGAGCAGGTGATCGAGTTTGCCTTCCAAGAAGGATGGGAACTCGGAATCAATCCCCTGGAATACGTCGAAGTTGAGTATCTCAAAGAACAATTCCAGGTGCAATTGGCCGAGTATTATCAGATTGGGGTCAGCGAAGTCGAAAGCCTGGAAAGTGCGTTGGTGGTGGATTACTTCTACGGCGGTCTGTCCGAAACCATTGACTTCGAGTATTATCGCACTCAATATGCTGGCACCTTGGAAGGGACCTTCGGAGTGAGTGCCGAAAGCCTGAGTCAGGTGCAGATTCTCGAACACGCCTACACGGTGGGTCTGGAAGAAGACTTTAATTTCGCACCCGTGGACTACGAGGGTATTGCACAAGAATATCCCGCAGTTCTGGCCGATTTCTTCGGTGTTTCCGTCGAGGAAGTTGCCAGCCTGGATGTGTCTTTCCTGGCGAGCTTTGATCTGGGAATTGCCTCCGAACTGGGTATCGATATCGCGCAGTTTGTCGATCTCGACTACTACCGCGAACAACTCAGCGAGCAAGTGGTTCAAAATTACCGCATCGAAAACGTCTACCAGATCAGTTCCCAGCAGTCGTTCCAGTTCAGTTTGCAAGCCAATTTCAACACCGCACCGACCATCGATCTCGATTGGGCACGGGGTGAATACGCCGACGAACTGGAAGAAAATTTGGACGACTTCGACCAAGATGGCAACGGCGACATCGACGACGGCGAACTGTACGATGCTTTGACGGGTCAACTGTTAGAAGCGGGGAACGAAAGTTCCGATATCTACAACTTCGAGGAATACTTCGAGTCCGAGGAATTGCAACAAGAAGTTGCCGATTACTACGGTGTCGAGTCCTTTGAAGAGGTCAGCTTCACCCAGCGGTTGCAGTATATGTTCGGCGCGGGTCTGGAAGCCGGAATCGAGCCTTACAGCGAGGAATTCCTGGCGGAATATCCCGAACTGGAAATGGAAACTTACATTTCTGCGAACTCTGCCGCTTTGGTTTCCTTCGCTCAGGTTCAGTCCGTCGAACAGGTGACGTTCTTGGATGTGTACAACTTCCAGGCGACGACCGAAACCGACGTGTTTGGCGTCTAGTTGGTCCCATCTTGTCTGGAATGACAGAGCGATCGCTTTCAAATCTGTAAGTTAATTGATGAAGTGTCGGATTGAATTCAATCCGGCACTTTTTTTAGACCTAATTTTTTCCGGGGTCAACTCCACACCCACCCCGAAAACTCTAGAAACCGGGTTTCTTTCCAGCATCTCGATGGCTAACAAAATAACCCACGAGAAACCCGGTTTCTTCCTCCCCCCGAGCTCTCTCGTTGACTTTTGCTGAAAGCGGCAAACCCGATAGCCGATAGCGATCGAATCAATTCCCGGGCGAAATGCCCGCCGCGTTCCGAAGTCGGTACAATAAGACATTTAACTTTGATTCCCGAAATCTGTATGTCAACCTACGATGCGATCGTTATCGGCGCGGGTCACAACGGGCTCGTCTGTGCCGCTTACTTGCTGAAAGCGGGGTACAGCGTCCTGCTGCTGGAAAAGCGACCCGTGCCGGGGGGGGCGGCTACGACGGAGGAAGTGATGCCGGAAACCGCGCCGGGATTCAAGTTTAACCTGTGCGCGATCGACCACGAATTCATTCACCTCGGCCCGGTGGTTCGAGAATTGGAATTGCATCGCTACGGGTTGGATTATCTTTACTGCGATCCGGTGGTGTTCTGTCCCCAGGCGGACGGGCGGTATTTTCTCGCCCATCGGTCCGTTGAACAAACCTGCGCCGAAATCGCCCGCTACAGCGACTATGACGCCCGAAAATACGCCGAATTTGTCGCCTACTGGCAGCGCCTCATGAGTGCGATCGCGCCCCTGTTCAACGCCCCGCCCCAATCCATCCCCGATATCGTCGCCAGCTACAATATGGACGCCCTCAAAGATGCGTTGGCGATCGTCGGCGGCCCCACCAAAGCCCTGGATTTCCTGCGGACGATGTTAATTAGTCCCGAAGATCTCGTCTGCGAGTGGTTCGATACGGAAGTCGTCCGGGCGCCCCTAGCAAGATTGGCGGCGGAAATCGGTGCCCCACCCTCCCAAAAGGGAATCTCCGTCGGGGCGAGTATGTTGGCGATGCGGCACGAACCCGGAATGTCCCGCCCCCGGGGGGGAACGGGCGCCCTCACCCGGGCCCTCGTCAACCTCGTCACCAGCCTCGGCGGGGAAATCCTCACGGAACAGTCCGTCAAGCGGGTATTAATTGATAATGGACGGGCTATTGGGGTGGCGGTTGAGGGGGGGCGGGAATATCGCGCCCGCCGGGGGGTGATTTCCAATATCGATGCGCGGCGGTTATTTTTGCAGTGCGTCGATCCCGCCGATGTGGACGCCGCCGATCGCAATTTGCGGGAACGGTTGGAACGCAAAATTATCAACAACAACGAAACCATCCTCAAAATCGACTGCGCGTTGTCAGAACCGCTTCGGTTTGAAGCCTACAACCACCGGGACGAATATCTGATCGGGTCGGTTTTGATCGCCGACTCGGTGCGGCAGGTCGAAAAAGCCCACAGCCTCTGCACCGTGGGGGAAATCCCCGATTCCGACCCGTCCATGTATGCGGTGGTTCCGACGGTTCTCGACCCCTCGATGGCGCCGGAGGGGAAACACACCCTCTGGATCGAGTTTTTCGCCCCCTATCAGATCGCCGGGGCTCAGGGGACGGGGCTCAACGGCACGGGGTGGACGGACGACTTGAAAAACAAGGTGGGCGATCGCGTTTTGGACAAACTCGCCGAATACGCCCCCAATCTCAAAAATTCGATGATCGCCCGCCGGGTGGAGAGTCCGGCGGAATTGGGGGAGCGTCTGGGCTCCTACAAGGGCAATTATTACCACCTCGATATGACCCTTGATCAGATGGTATTTTTGCGTCCCCTGCCGGAAATTGCCAACTACAAAACCCCCGTCGAGGGGCTGTTTCTGACCGGGGCGGGCACCCATCCGGGTGGCTCGATTTCCGGGATGCCGGGGCGCAATTGCGCCCGGGTGTTCCTGCAAGTTCAAAAACCTTGGAATCGGGCGATCGCAGGGGTTGGAGGGGCGATCGCGTCGCTTTGGGAGGGGGTTTTCAAGTGACATCTAGAAACCGGGTTTCTACCAACATCTCAGGGGAGAACCCAACACCCTTCTAGAAACCCGGTTTCTTCCTCCACACCGAGATATCTAGAAACCCGGTTTCTTCCTCCCAACCCGAGATGTCTGGAAACCCGGTTTCTTCCTCCCCAACGAGAGTTCTAGAAACCGGGTTTCTATTTAGATCTTGATGAGGAACAAAACACCCTCCTAGAAACCCGGTTTCTTCCTCCCAACCCGAGATGTCTAGAAACCCGGTTTCTTCCCCCAGATCAACTAAGGAACTTGCCAGATCCGCTCGTGGTAACGTTCCGGCTCCGCGTAGGGGTCGATCGCCCCGTGGGAATGGTCGTGAGAATGCCCGTGGTGGTGGTGGTCGTGGCCGTGGTGGTGGTGGGAATGTCCCTCGCCGGAAACCGCAGCCAGCCGGAATTTACAGGCTTCGCAGTTCATCTGCACCTGTCCCAGTTGGGTTTCAATTTCGCGATCGCGCAACAATTCCAACAAGTTCGGGTGAATCCCCATTTCCGGCAGGCAGGTCATGTCGATTTCGGGATACTGTTCCTGCTGCCCGGCGGTGATGTCGAAAATTTTCTTCATCAGCACCCCGGTAAATAAGAAATAGGGGATGACAATAATCCGCTTGGGCTCGTAAAGTCGGGCGCGGCGGAACCCTTCCTCCAACCGGGGGTGGGTGATGCCGATAAAACAGGTTTCGACCGTGTGGTAGCCGCTTCCCTCCCACAGCATCCGGGCCAGTTTGTAGACGTCGCCGTTGGCGTCCGGGTCGCTCGAACCCCGTCCCACGAACAGCAGCACCGTGTCCGCCCGGGAAATTTGCCGGGGGTTAGCCTCGGGGGTGTCGAGTTCGGCGAGGCGGGACTGCCACAGTTCCAGAATTTTGGGATTGATGCCGAAGTGGCGTCCGTAGTGAAATTTCAGTTGCGGGTGACGTTCCCGGGCCCGATCCAGTTCGTTGGTGATGTCGAATTTATTGTGTCGGGCCGCAAACAGCAGCAGCGGCAGGGCGGAGAGTTCGGTGTAGCCCTGTTCCACACATTGATCGATGCTCTCTTGGATGGTCGGGCCGGTCAGTTCCAAAAAGCAAGGGATGACGGGGCGGGAGCGATCGAGATCCTGGTAGGCGTCGGCGAAATCGATGAAGGTCTGCCGTCCGGCGTCGTCCCGGGTTCCGTGGCCGATGAGCAGCAGGGGGCGGTTCAGCGGTAGGGGGGCGAGAGAATGGGGGTGAATTGTCGTCGAAATTTCCATTTAAACTCCTTTCCCGTGCGAGGCGGGATGTCGGGTGATATCGGTAACGGCGGGCGTTCTGGCTTGTTTGACGGCGACACCGGCCATCAACTTACAGTTGCCGCACAGCCTCGGACTCCCACCGATGTTTCCCCGGTCGTTACCGTTTGTGCCTTGCCATCTTAGCGAATTTCTACCCCTTTTCTTTGAAACTGTAATGAATCCACATATTCGCCGGCACGGCATCCGGCGGCGGTTATCCCGGGGGGCAAATGTCCCCCAGTCTTCGGGGTCGAACCCAGGACGACGATAGTCAAATCGAAGACTTCTTAACCTTCTCCCCCGATAATTGTCTCGGGGACGACTGACAAGAGTGCGAATATAAGGATACAATCCATTGTGATAGACTCTAATCTTGCCGTATCCAATTCTGTTATGACTGAGCCAATCAACGAGTCCAATGAGAGTTTGCCCCGCGAAGTTCGAGTCAACCAACTTCGGAATCTCATAGAGACCCTGCATATTGCCGACGAAATTGCCAGCAAAGGCTACCTGATCAGCAGCTCCGAACTCGCCGATTTAATGGATATTAATGCCAGCGCCGTCACCAGCCGCGGCGACAACTGGGCTTGGCGCAACTGGGAAGTCTCCAGGGTGCGACGGGAGGGCAATCAAATCCTCTGGCAATTGGAGCGAGTGGATTAGATGATGCGTTGATTTGATCGCGTTCATTGTTCGGGGCGAATTCTAGCTGTTGGGCAATGAACCGTTATCATTTTTTGCTCTTTTTAAATCGGCTGGCAGTTCCGCCGTTTTGACTCATTTCAGATGGGTCAAAGCATCTCTCACTCCAATTTCCCTTCACCTTTGGGATTATTTTTTTAAAATCGCTCCTCCACTTTATCCCAAAGTAATATCCAAAAACATCATCACGACAAACCCGGCCATCACGCCCAAGGTGGCTTCCTGTTCCTGTCCCATGCGGTGGGATTCCGGGATAATTTCGTCGCTGATGACGAACAACATCGCCCCGGCCGCGAAGGCTAGTCCCCAGGGTAAAATAAATTGGGCGATCGCCACCATTCCCGCCCCGATCGCGCCCCCGACGGGTTCCACAAGTCCGGTCACCAAAGCGATCGAAAAAGCGGCGATCCGCGAATAGCGTTCGGTCATCAAAGCCAGGGCCACCACCAGCCCCTCGGGCATATTTTGCAGTCCGATTCCGATCGCCAACGCGATGCCGTTGTTGAGATCTCCGTCCCCGAATCCCACCCCCACGGCCAGCCCCTCCGGGAAATTGTGCAGGGCGATGGCGATCGCGAACAGCCAGATCCGTTTCAGGTTGTCGATATTTCGACCTTCCCGGCCTTTAAAAAAGTGTTCGTGGGGAAAATATTGGTTACTGAACCACAAAAAACCACCTCCAATTCCGATTCCAATGGTCGCGATAATTGCAGCCAATACCGTGCTGCCCGTCTGGGATTTGGAATAGTCGATACTCGGGACGATCAGGGAAAAAGAGGTCGCCGCCAACATCACCCCGGCGCCGAAACCGAGTAAAATTCCCTGAAACCGACGGCTGATATGGGAGAGGAAAAAGATCGGCAAAGCGCCGACGGCCGTGCACAGTCCGGCGATCAGACTGGCGATCGCGCCCAGATAAAAAATGGGAATATCCTGCAACAAATCCCGCATTATTTTCCATCCTTGACACTCTCCGCGAAGACAGCGACGGAGATTCTTCCCCGAAATACTCCAACCACATCCTAAATTGATACCACCCGGCATCGTTAATTGACTTGGCGAGGCAGTGGTTTTTAACCATATTCTTCTTTCGTATAAATTCGCCCCCGCCAGCGGTCAGGCCGCCGGGTCGCCGAGATCCACAGCCGCAAAACCGCCAGCGGATCGGCCAGGGGAGACAGCCAGAACGCCCATTTCGCCCGGGCCTGACTCAAATCGTAGGAGGGCGCGATCGCGGCGCACAAAGCCACCCGGACCGCAAATAAAAACCCGTTCAACCCCAGCAAAATAACCGCCGTCGGCGGCAGTCCCGCACCCAGAAACGGCAAACCCGCCAACAGCACCGGCAGGGGCAACCCCTGAACCCCCAGCAGCACCCCCATGTCCGCCCAGAGTTGGCCGGCGGAACTGGCATCCTTGAGGTCGAGCGATCGCCCCCAGCCCTCCCAGGTGTCGGCGAACCCGTCGTACATCCGCACCTTCAACAGGGCGGACCCGTCCAAAAATCCCACCCGGAACCCCCGTCGCGCCGCATTTCGGGCCAAGGTCACGTCGTCGCAAAAGGAGTTGCGGGCGCCCGTGTAGCCCTCCAACGCCTCCAAAACCGAACGGCGGCACAGAAAACACTGGCCGTTAGCCATAACGCGATCGGGACTTGCCGGCGCGGCATCCGGCGGGCCGAATCGGTAGATCAGGGTGATCAGCAAAGCCGGTTGCAGCCACAATTCCCCGGGAGATTTGAGGATAAATCGAGACGAGAGGGAGATAAGGTCGTATTCTTCCCGCCGCGCAGCCCGCACCAGGGCGGCGATTAAGCCCGGTTGGGGTTGGGTGTCGGCATCGATGCCCAAAATCCACTCCGACCCCGGAGAACTGCGGAGAAAGCCCGTGTGCAGCGCCCAAGGGCGACCCACCCACCCCGGCGGCAGGGGGTCATCGACGGTGAGGCGGAAGCGGGGATCTCGGCGGGCGATCGCTTTCACCAGATCTGGGGTCCCGTCATCGGAATTGCTGTCCACCACCGTCACCTCCCGCAGTTCGTAGCCCTGGGCGCTCAATCCCGAGAGGCAGGGGCTGAGGCGATCGACCTCGTTCAAGGTCGGCACGACCACACTCACCGCCCCGACTAGATCCGGGGTCGGCGGAGCGACGGGCAATTGGGGACGGCGGATCAGACCCCGAAATAATCGGGACAGCAGGATCGCCGTCGCCGGGATTTGAAAGGCCAACAAAAATAGGGCGATCGCCCCCACCCACCCGTCAATTGAAAACTCGACGATCGCCAGGGGGAGGGGGGAAGCGGACCAGCAGGGGAAATCGAACATGAATCTACCGCGTCATCGTTCACAACATTGAACCACGAGAAGCGACCGGTTCTATTGGGCGGCGACTTTCTCGGGGATGTCTGCGGCATCAGACGCGCCGGATTCGGGCAGCAGGTCGGCCATTTCCTTGAGGGAGGGGTTCGACCGCCACCAAAACGCGATCGCCGGGATCACGCCCAACACCACGCTCAACAGCGTCGGCAGCAGGAACCGGGCGTCCAACTCCACCACCGTAATCGCCGCGCCGAACAGGAAATTGGTCAAATACACCATCAGCGGTAAAGTTAAGAGCGATCGCGACAAAATGATCGGCGTCCGCCGCCACAGAAACGCCGCCACCCCCATGAACAGCAAACCGGTCCCCATCCACCCGCTCAGGTTGCGGTAGGGCATCCCGAAAAATTCGCCCACTTCCTGGAATTGCCAGAAGGGGAAGGGCGCCTGACTCATGGCGGGGTCGAGAACCAGATCCCAAGCCGTCAGCAGGACGGCACCCATCGCCAACGCCCCCAGGTGGCGGATCAGGCCCGATCCCATTGTCACTTTCAACCCGCCCCGGGCCAGCAGATAGCAGGTCAGGCCCATGTAAAACCAGGACAGGGGGATGGTGAAGGGGACCAGATCGGCGATCTTGTAGCCCAATCCCGTCAAATATTGGTAGTGGCCGAAGGGGAAACCGGTGCTGGTACCGAGGAGTTCGCTACTCAGAGACAGGGCGATAGATGGCACCATGAATCCCAGCGTTGTCGCCAAACCGAGGGTTCGGTAAGCGTAGAGGCTCACGGCGATCGCGCCGAAGACGATGTAGGCGACTCCCCCGCCCCCCATACTCAATCGAAAGGCGGTTTGTCCGACGGGGGGCAGGCTGAGAACCAGTTCGGGATTGGGTAAAACCACCAGCAGTCCGGCCAAACCGAACAGGGTGGCGATGATATGGACGGTCAGGCAAAAACGCTCGGCTATCACAAGTTGCTTCATTGGACTCCTCAAACAGGTACGAAACGCAAGCGGCGCTCCCAAACAGTTTACAAATCTTTAAATTAGAATAACCGATTTGATGGTAAAGGGGAGAAAAATGTGGAAGTTGGGGGCCCGGCAGCGGAGGAGGCAACGGTGAAGCGGAGGAGGGCAATCAATTGTTAATTGTCAATTGTCAATGATCAATTATCAATTATCCATGTAAAATTTGGTCTTGTGATTTTGGAATTATTGTCTGTGGTGGGAATTGTTATTTTAGCCGCGATCGCGATCGCGCTGTTAGCCCTGGAGTTGCAGTACCGTCGCCGTCCCGGCAACGACCTGGAACTGACGCCGGGAAATTGGGAGACGACCCTCACCGAACCCGGACGGGTCATCCTGACGGGAGAACTCGAACTGTGCAACCGGACACCGAACCTGGAAATTATGGTGCCGGAGTTGACCGCCGAAGTCAAATGGCTTTCGGACGGGAGTTTGGATGGCGTCCCGGTCCGCACCCGCATCGTGTCCGGCCACGAAGACGCCCCCGCCCGACCGGACGGCTACTGGTTCGCCTACATCGTCAAAGTGCAGAAAACCACCCGCTTCAAAGTGGTTTTGGACATCGAAGGGGAAAATCTGGACCGGTTGCAATCCGCCTGGGTACAAATTCGCTACGTCACCTACGGCCCCCAAGGGCGCATCCCCAAATGGCGCCACGTCGTGATTCCCATGCAGTACCCCGACCCGGAAACGCCCCCCAACTCCCGCCCGGTTGACGGCGGCGGGGAAGTGTTCCCCATCCGCACCCACCTCCTCACCCAGCTCGATGACCCCGTGGAGGTGGTGCGGCGCTACGTCATGCCCCACGCTCAAAAGGGCGATATCATTACAATGGGAGAGACTCCCCTGGCTTTGATCCAGGGCCGATTCCGCCATCCGACGGAGGTGAAACCCGGATGGGTGGCGCGGCGGGTGTGCTACTTTTTCATGCCCACCTCCAGTTTGGCGACGGCCTGCGGGCTGCAAACCCTGGTGGATCTCGTCGGGCCGGCGCGAGTGTTCGCGGCCTTCGTCGGGGGCGCGATCGCACGAATTTTCGGCTACCGGGGCGGGTTCTACCAACTGGCGGGGGAACAAGCCCGCCTAATTGATGATGTCACCGGGACCCTGCCGCCCTACGATCAATTTATCGTCCTCGGGCCGCACGATCCCCAAGCCGTCGTCGATCGCATCCGCCAGGAAACGGGTCTGGAGGCCGCCATTGTAGATGTCAACGATTTGAAAGCCGTTAAAATATTAGCAGCCACCTCCGATCTGCCGGTGCAATTTGTCGAGCGGGCACTGAGAAGCAATCCCGCCGGAAACGCCGACGAGCGCACGCCGTTGGTCCTCCTCCGCCCGGGATCTCCTCGGGACCGCTGAGAGCCCTCCGGGGAGCGATCGCCCCGAGGAGCTCAATTTCGGGTGCGAAGGTAGAGCGATCGGCCAGAGATATAGAAATTAAACGGGCCAGTAGCGGGGATTTTGCGTTCTCCGAACCACTCCAGCGGTTGTCCCGTCAAACCCAGCCCGATGGCGAACGATCGATAGAGACTCCCAACTCTGAGGACTTACATGAGCGTATTTCTTTCCCAAAACCAAAATCAGGTGACAATTCGCCCCTTCCAGTATCGCGATCTCGAAGCATTTGAGCGGTTGTCCCGGATGTCCGCCGGGGCGGACGACGAGTCTGCCACCGGCGAATCCCTTGATCGCGAAGTGCAACAGCTCCGCCTCTGGTACGGGTTATTGAAATTCCTCAGTTGGTTTCCCAACCCCTGCCAGTACCGCTTCAATACCTACGTCGCGGAACAAGACGGCGTGCGGGGGGTGCTGCGCGTCTCTCCCTTCAACCGCACCCGCAGCACCTGGCGGGTGGACCGGGTGGGCGTCGATCCGGCGGCTAACTTCAGCAGCATCGGTTCCCAACTGCTGCGGTACTGTTTCGAGACGATTTGGGAGGCTCGGACTTGGGTGTTGGAGGTGAATGTCAACGACAAGGACGACCTCGCCCTCTACCGGCAAAATGGCTTTCAACCCCTGGCACAGATGACCTACTGGGCGTTGGAATCCGAACGGCTTCAGGATTTAGCTACCACCCAGGCGGATGTCCCGAATTTGCTCCCGGTGAGCAACGCCGATGCCCAGTTGCTCTACCAACTCGACACCGTATCGATGCCGCCCCAGGTGCGGCAGGTGTTCGACCGCCACATTTTGGATTTTAGAACCAACGTGGTGCGGGCGATCGCGGACGGGCTGCGGCAGTGGCTCAACCGGGTGGAACAGGTGAGCGGCTACGTCTTTGAACCCCAGCGAAAAGCCGCGATCGGCTATTTCCAAGTGCAGTTGTGCCGGGACGGCAACCAACCCCACGTCGCCGAACTGACGGTCCATCCGGCCTACACTTGGTTATATCCCGAATTGCTCTCCCAGATGGCGCAACTGGTGCAGGAGTTCCCGCCCCAATCCCTGCGGCTGGCCTCGGCGGACTACCAGCCGGAACGGGAAGCCTATTTGGAGAAAGTCGGCGCCGAACCCGTCGAACACACCCTATTGATGTCGCGATCGGTGTGGCACAAGTTGCGGGAGTCGAAAATGGCCGCCGAACCCCTGCAGTGGTCGGAAGTGCTCCAGAGCCTGCAACCCTCCCGCAAACCCGTCCCCGGCCGGATGTCCTGGCTCGGGCCGATGGACGATCGCCACCCCGGAGACTCCAAAAAACCCCCGTCGGAACAGCAGATCCAACCCCAAAATCTCTCGGAACTCTCCGAGTCCGAGAAGAAAAAACTCTCCGCCAATCCCCCGGAATCCAAGAACGGCGATCGCCCCAAACCATGACCGACTCCCAATCCCGCCCATTTATATCGGCCCTCGGGTTGGACGTGGGCCGCCGTCGCATCGGCGTCGCCGGGTGCGACGGCACGGGGTTGATCGCCACGGGCCTGACCACGATTCGGCGATCGTCCTTCGAGGCGGATGTCGCCCAGTTGCGGGAATTGGTGGAACAACGGCGGGTTCAGGTTTTGGTGGTGGGCCTGCCCTATTCCATGAGTGGAAACCTGGGATTTCAGGCCCGCCAAGTGCACAACTACGCCCGACGCCTGCAAAAAGCTCTTGACTTGCCGGTGGAATATATGGACGAGCGGCTGACCTCGGTGCAGGCCGAACAGATGATGCAGGCCGCCAAAATTCCCCTCTCCGAAAATAAAGCCCTCGTCGATCGCAAAGCCGCCGCCCTGATCCTCCAACAGTGGCTCGACGCACGGCGACAAAATCGATAGGGGCGGTTCGGGGTATGGGAAATTGTAGGGGCGCAAGGCTTGCGCCCTAATTTTAGCGCCCTAATTTTAGATTTTAGATTTCTCTATCTCAGATAAAGTATCAACCAACACAGCCGTGTTATCCTTTTTGTGCAGGGGGGATCTGTGCGATCGCATTGTGTCGTCTAGATCCTTCATATTACCCCATCTCAGTGCCCCAGAGCGCTGTTTTGCTCAACGTCAGTTCAAGATGATGCCATCCCGATTTTCCCCGGACAACGAACCCGAATCCGACACCTATACCGTCTTGACGGATGAAGAAGGGCGATCCATCGAATGCACGATCGAATCCTCCTTCGACATAGAAGGTCAAGAATATATCTTACTGCTTCCCGTCGATATCCCCGTCGAAATCCTCACCTGGTCCGACGACGAAGATGAGGAAGAAACCGCCGTCCCCGTGGAATCGGAAGAGACGATCGATCGCATCTTTTCCACGGCGAAGGTGGTGTTGGAGGAACAGAACCTCACCCTCAAACGCACCGCCGTCACCCTGACGGCCGCGGGAGAGTTGCCGGAACTGTTCGACGAAGACGAACCGGACGGCGCCGACGACGGCGATGAAGACTACGAGGAACTGCTGCTGCTGACCCGCTTCTACCACGAAGAACAAGAATACGGCATCTACACCCCCCTCGACCCCTTTTTCATCCTGGCCCGGATGAACGAACGGGGCGAACCGGAACTCCTGTCCCCGGAAGAGTTGGACAAAATCGAACCCCTGTTGCCCGAAATTGAGGAGCGACTTTTTGAAGATTTCGCGTAAACTGTTATCGGGCTGTGGGACATCATTCTCACAGAGCATCAAACGGCAACAAGCGACAATAACGGGCAGAAGTTCTGATGGGACGATTTTCTAAAGGACTCTTTTATTTCGCCATCTTACCGGTCGTCTGGATCTTTTTCGGCTGGCAGGGCTGGGCGTGGTGGAGTTGGGCCAGTTCGCCCCCGGCGGACGAGGACACCCTCGGCGAGAATGCCGCGGCCGAGACGTCGATTCAAATTTCCATCCCCCCCGGCACCTCGAGCCAGCAAATCGGGCGGGATCTGGAGGCGACGGGCCTGATCCGCTCCACGACGGCTTGGAAGCTGTGGGCGAGGTGGCTGATTTTCCGAGATCCGGAGGGAGAATTCAAGGCGGGAACTTACCAATTGTCCCCCACCGAACCCCTGAGCGCGATCGCCGATCGCATCTGGAAGGGGGAGGTCATGCAAATGAGCTTCACCATTCCGGAGGGGTGGTCGATTCAGGAAATGGCGGACTATTTTGAGGACGAGGGATTCTTTTCGGCGGAAGAATTTGTGGCCGAGGCGAAACAGATCCCCTACGATCGCTATCCGTGGCTGCCCCAAGATTTGCCCATCCTGGAAGGATACCTGTATCCCGACACCTATTTGGTGGTGGCTGATCGCATTACCCCGGAAAGTGTCATCGACCAGATGCTCTCTCAATTTGAAACCGTCGCCCTCCCGGTTTATCAGGAAAGCCGAGAACGCCACAACCTCGACCTCAACGAGTGGGTCGCCCTGGCCAGCATCGTGGAAAAGGAGGCCGTCGTCGCCGAGGAACGGGAATTGATCTCGGGAGTGTTTCACAACCGCCTCAGACAGGGGATGCGTCTGGCCGCCGATCCGACGGTGGAGTACGGTCTGGGAATCCGCCAAACCGTCGATCAACCCCTGACGTTCAGACAGGTGGAAACCCCCTCCCCCTACAATACCTATCTGAATCCGGGACTGCCCCCCACCGCGATCGCCTCGCCGGGAATCGCCAGCCTGAAAGCGACTTTAAACCCGGAGGACACCGAATACCTCTACTTCATGGCCCGCTACGACGGCACCCACATTTTCAGCCGCACCGAAGCCGAACACGCCCGAGCGATCGCGGAAGTGGAACGCCAACTGTCGGAACAGTAGGGAGTGGGGAATAGGCAATAGGGAATAGGCAATAGGGAATAGGCAATAGGGAATAGTCAATTGTCAATTAATTCCTCCCATTTTTCGATAAAATAAAGAGATAAAACTCTACAATCCACTATGTCCTGGGGTAAACTTTTGGAACCGGATTTGGTTCTGGGCAATTCGATCATGCAGCTCACGCCGGATATCCTCCACGCAAATAACGTGAAGGGTCTGGTGTTGGATGTGGATGAAACCCTGGTTCCGATCACGAAGCAGCAGGCCTCCGAGGAGTTGCGCCAGTGGGTCGAGGAGATCAAGCCGACCTTTTCCCTGTGGCTGGTGAGCAACAATATCTCCCAAGCCCGGATCGGGGGCATCGCCCGTTCCCTCGGTTTGCCCTACATCAGCGGCGCGGCCAAGCCGTCGCGGCGGAAACTGTGGCAGGCGGTGAAGGCGATGGAGATCCCGGCGAACCAGGTGGCGATGGTGGGCGATCGCGTTTTTACGGACGTTTTGGCAGGAAATCGGCTGGGAATGTTCACCATTCTCGTGGAACCGATGCTCGATCCCATTCAAACCGGCCAATTTTTCTCGGTGCGATCGCTCGAAGTCTGGATCTCCGAAGTTTTGGGAGCGTCTTTTCAAGGTAAATAGCGCTTCGCGCTGGGGTGTGGGGGGTGGGGTGTGGGGTGTGGGGAAGAGGAAGGGGGGGATAAGGGTTTCGAGGTTTTTCCCCTCTTCCGGAACTGTAAACACGCGATCGCGATACCTGCGATAGCAGTCGCCATGACGGTTAGGACAGATGATCTCATGATTCCCGACTCCCGACTCCCGACTCCCGACTCCCTTTCTACCATCGCAATGTCCTAACCGTTCTGTCTGTCGCTATCTTATATGGCCTACACCATTGTCGTCAAAATTGGCACTTCCAGCTTGACCCAGCCGGATACCGGACATCTGGCGTTATCCACCTTGGCGACGCTGGTGGAAACGCTGACCCGCCTGCGCCGAGAGGGACATCGGGTGGTTCTGGTGTCCTCCGGCGCGGTGGGGGTGGGGCGCGATCGCCTGGGACTGACGGAACGACCCCGCGCGATCGCCCTCAAACAAGCCGTCGCGGCCGTCGGACAGGGCCGGCTGATCCGCGTCTACGACGACCTCTTTACGTCCCTCCAACAACCCATCGCCCAAGTCCTCCTCACCCGCGGCGACCTGGTGCAGCGTGGTGGCTACGTCAACGCCTACAACACCTTCCAACAATTGCTCAAACTCGGCGTTATCCCCATCGTCAACGAAAACGACACCGTGGCTGTCGATGAACTCCGCTTCGGCGACAACGACACTCTCTCGGCTTTGGTGGCGAGTTTGGTGGAGGCGGACTGGCTGTTTTTACTGACGGATGTCGATCGCCTCTATTCCGCCGACCCCCGGTTCTTCCCCGACGCGCAACCCATCCATTTGGTTAAGCACATCGGACAGTTGCAGGAATTCCAAGTCCAAGTCGGAAACTCCCGCAGCAGTTGGGGCACCGGGGGGATGGTCACGAAAATTGAAGCGGCCCGCATCGCCACGGGTTCCGGGGTGCGGACGGCGATCGCGGACGGGAAACGCCCCGAAAATGTCGAAAAAATCCTGGGCGGGGAGGCGATCGGCACCCAGTTTGAACCCCAATCCCGCCCCGTCAATTCCCGACGCCACTGGATCGCCAACGTTTTGGTCCCGGCGGGCAAATTGTACCTCGATCCGGGGGCGGTGCGGGCGATCCGGGAGGGCGGCAAATCCCTCCTCGCGGCCGGTGTAACCCGGGTGGAAGGCGAGTTTCACCCCCATGACGCGGTGCGGTTGTGCGACGGCGGCGATCGGGAAATCGCCCGGGGATTGGTGAATTACAGCAGCGCGGAAATGGAAAAAATCCGGGGTTCTCGTTCCGAACAAATTCCCGAAATCCTCGGCTATGCGGGGGCGGAAACCGTCGTTCACCGGGACAACCTGGTGATTTCTATCAATTGACAATTGATAATTGTCAATTCATTTCCCGATTCCCGACTCCCGACTCCCGACTCCCCTATCAACCCGACTCCCAATCAAAAAGATGGGGTTCCTGGCTAACCCCATCTAGATTGATCTTCTCGAATTCAATAACGACTTTACAGCAACCTTCAACTTCAGCTCGTGGCGTTTCGATCTAAATTCTCTTCAACTTGGCTCAGAACATCGAACAGGAGCGTGATGCTCCAATCTGCGTAGTGCGCGAATTTTTTCATGATTTGATTCAAACTCGATCCCGAATAATCTTGACTGGAACGATGGCTAGGCTGAGGAGCCTTGAGAGACGATATCAGCGTGTTGTCATCTGTGATCATAGCAAAGTGCTTGTCTAAGTTTTATTCGGTCTGGTGTCTTCAAGTAATTTGTACATACAGAGTATAGCACAAGTATTGCACAAGTATTGCATCCCTCAAAAGAATGGACGGAAACTATCCCCAACGGGGGATGCTACACGGAAATGAAAATTTGCAGATCCCTAGCCAGAGCGGCGGGAGAGATGTCATGATAGTAGATGTATGTTGTATGTACATCCGAAGTCTATGCCGCGAACTAAACCCCCCTCCAACAAAGTTCTGACCATCCGCCTTACGGAATCTGATTTCCGGCATCTGGAGGAGTTTTGCGCCGAAAAGGGCAAGACCAAAACCGAAGTTCTCGTCGATCTGATCCGCCGGTTAAAATTACCCAGTCAAAGACTCACGGCGTCTCGTTGAAGTCGATCCCCCGTCCAATGTTTCATATCCTTTCTGGGGTTGAACTCGATCCGTCCGCATCTAAACCGATACGAAAAATTTATACGACCGATTGGTTTTTCTGTACTGTTAGATGGGGCGATAGGTACGCGATCGCGGATCGCGCCCAAACCAGTCAAATCCCCGCCTCCCGGCACATACAGCCACAGCACCTTGGGAAGGCGGGGAAACAATTAACAATTAACAATTAACAATTAATAATTGTCCATTCATCCTTACTTCCTACTTCTTCAGTTACAGGACTCGTAACAGGTTGGGGATGCGATCGACGATATCGAGTTGTTGGAGTTCGTCTAATGCTTGGTGGAAGTTGCCTTCTAGGACGTCGTGGGTGACGACGACGATTTCCGCGAGCTCGCCGTGGGAGTCGATTTGGACGATGGATTCCAGGCTGACGTCGTGGTTGCCGAAGCAGGTTCCCAAGTTGCCGATCACTCCCGGCAGATCGCGGGTGATGAAACGGGCGTAAAATCGGGTGGTCAAGTCCTTCATCGGTGCCAGGTTGCAGTAGTGCTGGTGGGTACAACTCATCAGCGGGTGGGTGGTGAAGGGGATGTCTGCTTTGGGGGGGCGGGTGGTGAGGATGGCGACGATGTTGAGGATGTCGGAAACGACGGCGCTGGCGGTGGGGCCGGCTCCGGCTCCGGGGCCGAAGAACATCACCTGTCCGATGGGTTCCCCTTCTACGACGATCGCATTATTGACGCCGTTGATACTGGCGAGGGGGTGCAGTTTGGGAACCAGGGTGGGGTGGACCCGCACGGAGAGTAAATCGTTGTCCGGGGTGGCGACGGGATCTCGGCGGGCGATCGCGAGTAACTTAATGGTAAACCCGAGGCGATCGGCGTAGGCGATATCGGTGGCGGTGACGCCCCGGATGCCTTCGCAATACACCTCGTCCAATTTGATGCGCCCCCCGAAGGCGAGGGAGGCCAAAATTGCGATTTTGTCCGCCGCGTCCAAGCCGTCCACGTCGGCGGTGGGGTCGGCTTCCGCGTAGCCCAATTCCTGGGCCTGTTTGAGCACCTCGTCGAAGGGGGCGCCCTCGGCCTGCATCCGGGTCAAAATGTAGTTGGTGGTGCCGTTGACGATGCCGGTGACGGTGTGGATGCGGTTGGCGCCGAGGGATTCTTTCAGGGGTTGGATGACGGGGATGCCGCCCCCGACGGCGGCTTCGAGGAGGACGTAAACGCCTTTTTCTGAGGCGGCGTCGAAGATTTCGCTGCCGTAGCGGGAGATGACGGCTTTGTTGGCGGTGACGATGTGTTTGCCGTGGGCGATCGCTTTGAGAATCAGCGATCGCGCCGGTTCCAGACCTCCGATCAGTTCCACGACGATATCCACTTCCGGATCGGTGACGATCGCTTCCAAATTGTCGGTCAGCAGGTGTTCGGGCAAATCGACGTTCCGGGACTTGTTGAGCGATCGTACCCCCACCCGGTGCAGGGTCAGCGCCTGCAACAGCGGATGGCGACCGTCGCGATCGCACAGGATTTTGGCGGTTCCCGTCCCGACTGTTCCCAATCCCAACAAACCGATTTTAAAAGCCACGATTCCAACCTGTCACTCAACTTTGCTGTTCAACCATTTTTACACCCTCCGCCCCCCCTTCTGCGGTCCGACCCGCCGAGGAGGGCAAAAATCTCCGTCAAGGGGTCGAATTGTAACGTTTTGTAAAGCTTGTGTGGGGTGCGACCCATCACGGGTTATACTACTCATATAGTAGATGCACCCTGATTCGAGCGCCCATCACACCTGAAAAGGTGGGGGCGTTTTTTTATGGGGGAGTGGGGTGTAGGGTGTAGGGTGTAGGGTGTAGGGTGTAGGGAATTTTAGATTTTAGATTTTAGATTCTTTCCATCTTTGCCTCTAAACCCCCTCCGCTTCCTCCGCTTCCTCCGCCTCCTCTGCCCTCCCCCGCGACGCCATAGAATTGAGGGCAAAGTGCAATTCGGAGATAGTGTTGAAATGCCCGAGACTCAGCCCGTTGTTTCTCCCGAGTGGTTGGCCGAAAATTTGGATAATCCCGGAGTGAGGGTCGTGGACTGTCGCTTTGCCCTCGGCGACCCGGAGTTGGGACGACAGCAGTATTTGGAAAATCACATTCCGGGGGCAGTTTATCTGGATTTGGAACGGGATTTGTCCTCGCCGGTGGAAAAACACGGGGGACGGCATCCCCTCCCCGATATTGACGAACTCGCCGGGAAACTCTCCAACCTGGGGATCGAGTTTGGAGAAACCTTGGTGGTGGCCTACGACGATTCCCGGTTCGGATTTGCGGGGCGGCTGTGGTGGCTGTTGCGCTACATGGGCCACGATCGCGCCGCCCTACTCGACGGGGGGTTCGGCGGTTGGAAAGCTGCCGGTTATCCGGTGACGGCGGAAATTCCCGAACCGGAACCGGCGCAGTTTGAACCGCAATTGCGATCGGATTGGGTGGTGGATTTCGAGGACGTGAAAACCCGGAAAGACCGGCCGGGTATGGTTTTGATCGACTCCCGCGATCGCGATCGCTACTCGGGAGAACGGGAGCCCATCGACCCCATCGCCGGACACATCCCCGGCGCGGTCAATTTGCCCTGGCGGGACGTTTCCGACGCCGGGGGATTTCTCAAATTTGCCGAACAGCCCGGACGCTGGGAAAATTACAAAGACGCGGAAGAAATCGTCGTCTACTGCGGTTCCGGGGTGACGGCCTGCATCAATCTGCTGACCCTGGAATTGGCGGGATTATCCCAGGGTAAACTGTACCCGGGGAGTTGGAGCGACTGGTGTTCGTACCAACTCGACCCGGAAGATTAGCGGCACCCGAGGGAGTACCGGGTCGAGACGCCGGTGACGGGGTTGACGCCATCGGCTCGCTGGCAGAGTCGGCGCAACTGTTCGCCGTCCAACAGTGCGTCGGTGAAATCGGCCCCGGTGATATCTGTGTCGTCGAAGGTGGAGCCGAAAAATAGGGCTTCCACAAAAATCGAATTGCTCAGGTCGGCTTCCGTAAAATCGGCTTGGTCCAACATCGCATAGGTGAGGTCGGCCCCCCGCATCGTCACCCCCAGCAGGGTGGCGCGGCTGAACACCGAACCCCGCAGTTCGGAGTTGTCGAAGTTGGCATATTCCAAGTTGGAGTTGGCAAATTCCGCCGCGGGGAGGGACTGGTTGGAAAAATCCCGGTGTTGGAGCAAACTGTGGTTGAAAAACAGGTGGGCCGGGTTTTCTGCGGCGCGGGCGACTCCGGGCCAAAGTAACAGCAATCCGGCGAACAGCGCGATCGCGATTTGTCGAACTATTTTTTTCATAACCGTAAGTGTTGATATCTACCCAGGATAGCGAATTGAATCGGCGTTACCGTTACAATAGGAACGCAACGATGAGGTTAAGACAAACTCATGGTCAATTTCTTCGTTACCTGGCTCTTGGCAGCCATTGCACTCTCAATTACAGCGTATCTGGTTCCGGGCCTGACGATCGCCAGTTGGCAGGCGGCGGCGGTGGGGGCGATCGTCATGGGGTTGGTGAATGCGATCGTCAAACCCATTTTGACGATTTTAACCCTTCCCCTGACCCTGTTAACTTTGGGGTTATTCCTATTTGTCGTCAACGCCATTTCCATTTCCCTGGTGGGATTCTTCACCCCGGGCTTTACCGTGGCGGGATTTTGGCCGGCCCTGTTCGGTTCCATCGTCCTGTCCCTCGTCACTTGGATTATCGGTCAATTCGCCGGCCGGGGGGAGGCAGACGTTTAAGCGGTTCAAAGCGTCCATTAAAGACACGAATTTAAGGCTAAAAAAAGTGCTTGTCGCTCTGGGTGTCGGTTTCGGGTACACGGTTTTTGTGCGCCGGAAATCGACATCTGGCAATTTCACACCTCCAAAAATATGCGATCGCGACTCAACCCCACTCCCTATTTGTTCCTAGTCCCGGCATTAGTTATTTTGGTATTGACGGTATTTTTGCCGTCGATACAGGCGTTTTATCTGAGTTTTTTTAATTACGATTTAATCGGCGATCCGCAGTGGATTGGTATTGATAATTTCCGGCGGTTGTGGGAAGATTCTGTATTTTGGCAGACCCTAAAAAATACCGCCCTTTACATTATTATTGTCGTTCCTATTTTGGCGATCGCACCCCTGTGGCTGGCGATTTTAGTGAATCAAAAATTGCGGGGAATTAACTGGTTTCGGACGGCTTATTATGTTCCGGTCGTGATTTCGATGGTCGTCGCGGGACTAGCCTGGAAGTGGCTGTATGCAGAAAACGGACTCTTGAATCAATTCCTGCAATATTTCGGTTCCTTTTTTCTGCCCCCCTCGGCATCGCCGAGTATCCCCTGGCTGACGGACCCAAATTTGGCGTTATTTTCCGTCATGGCGGTGACAATTTGGAAGGGGTTGGGTTATTACATGGTGATTTATCTGGCCGGGTTGCAGTCGATTCCGGCGGAACTCTACGAAGCCGCCAGTTTGGACGGTTCCGACGGCTGGCGAAGCCATTGGGATATCACTTTACCGCTGATGCGGCCCTACCTGATTTTGGTGGCGGTGATTTCCGCCATTTCCGCCACAAAAGTATTTGAAGAGGTGTATATCATGACGCAAGGAGGGCCGTTAAACAGTTCCAAAACCATCGTTTATTATCTCTACGAACGGGCGTTTCAGAATTTAGATATCGGTTACGCCTGTGCGATTGGGTTGGTGTTATTTGCGATCGTTTTCGGGTTGTCACTATTACGATTAGCGATCGCGCGTTGGACGGGAAGTGAAATCTCTTGAGGGCTAAAGGTGCCCGATCTCGGGGAAAAGATATCAGGACTTTCCAAAACCCAATTTTACCCCGACTCAACACCCTACTCTGTCCCTCAAAGTCCCCCTTTTCAAGGGGGATTTAGGGGGATCGTTCGGACAAAGTCCCCCTTTTCAAGGGGGATTTAGGGGGA
>NZ_JAYFER010000619.1:0-438 GCF_055795065.1 Lyngbya sp. CCY1209 | reverse complement strand
CAATATAAAATCATCGCCCTCATCAGCTAAACTCGCTACCACTCCTGTTACTGTTGTTCCCGCTTGAATTTCTGTTGAGGGAACCGTCGGATCATTGTCCGTATCGTCATCGTAATCATCATCGATATCATCCATCACATCATCGATAGAATCATCGTCGTCGTAATCATCATCGATATCGTCATCGTAATCATCATCGATATCGTCATCGTAATCATCATCGATATCATCCATCACATCATCGATAGAATCATTATCGTCATCGGAATCATCATCGATATCATCGTCGTAATCATCGTCGTAATCATCGTCGTAATCATCGTCGTAATCGTCCGTCGAATTATCGGTGGTGGCATCGTCCGTCGAGTCAGTCGAAGTTTCACCCAATATGACAGAACCATCGGGGCGAGTAATCGAAGAAGAATCAATTTCTACGCC
>NZ_JAYFER010000618.1:0-2426 GCF_055795065.1 Lyngbya sp. CCY1209 | reverse complement strand
TAATCGTCTAAAGTCACCGTAAATTGAGCCGTTCCGTCCGCTTCGCCGACTTCGACCCCGGAAATGTCGATTTGGGGGAGGTTTTCATAGCTATAGTCCGAAGTCGAACTATAATCATAGGTGGAGCTATAGGTATCGTCCCAATAGCTATAGTCCGAAGTCGAAGCATAATCATAGGTGGAGCTATAGGTATCGTCCCAATAGCTATAGTCCGAAGTCGAACTATAATCATAGGTGGAGCTATAGGTGTCGTCCCAGTAGCTATAGTCCGAAGTCGAACCGCAACCGCAGGTCGAGCTAGTGTAATCTCCTAGATTAGCCTCTACTTCAACCAACCCACCCAGAATCTGCACCCGGTCATCCTGATACTTTAGCTGGGTCGCATCCACCGAACTCAGTACATCCCCGCGAACCAACCGCATCAATAACTCACCTTCATCTCCCGGCGAGTCTATCTCGTTTAACTCGGAGTCAATATAATGTCCCAATTCTTCTGTCAGCACATCCACTAAATTGGGAGATGGCATGGCAGCATCCATAACATCCGTATTTTCAACGTTCATTAAGGTGTCGGATAAATACACCGTACCTGTGAGGGAATCAAACCCCCCGTTCGCACCATTCATCAAGTCCGCTGAAACGACCACAATCTCTGGAACTTCAGCATCGTCATGTAAAGCATCAATTATTGTTTGACTCAAATTGACATCCGTATATTCACCGAAAATCGTTTTTAAATCGGCTTCAAAATTGGGAGAGGTAGTAAACTCACTGAAATTTTGCTTCACGCGAGTTAATGCCGCCTCAATTGTCCTGGTCTCCATCCGTGTTGATACGGAGAAATCACCTATCAATATCGCGGGTGACAAGATATTCAGAGAGTCCGCCTGCTCGGTCAATCGAATATCGAACAGTGAGTCAGGATTGTCTATCATCTCAACCAAAATTTTGTGTCTTGTCTTCAAGTTTAACAGACAACCCAAAAAACAGTTGTCACACTTCTGTTGTACGAATGGGGGCGAACCCGTTCCCATCGTCAATTATCGGATATGGGGAATTTCGGTGAGGTCAAGATTGGGTGGACTCCCCGTTCATTTTCCATCACCCCAACCGCTGAAGTTTTACGCAAATTCGAGGGAATTGTAACATTTATTTACAAATGCGCCATAGCTGTTGTCATCAAGGTTGGGGCTTTCTTGAGTGGCTGAAACGCCGGGATATAGGGCTGTGGGCTTCTGAGTGGGGAGTAGGGAGTAGGGAACTGAAACTGCTTTTCTATAACGGTTTGAATGTTTCTGGTCTGATTCAAACTGTGAACACACGAGGGCGATACTTGCGATATCAGTCATAATCCTGCTGTCCTTTGCCCGCTCTGGCAGTACGTATTTATATTGGGACGCATTTTCCCTCTGTGTTCCTCCGTGCCGGTCGCGGTCAAAAGTTCTTGCCGTCCTCAAATTTAACCGCATTTTTAAATGAGAATAGGGGGGAAGGTGGGACGGGTTAAGAATAGATCAAAAAATGCGATCGCACTTTCCTCAAAAAATGCGATCGCACTTGGGTTTAACCGTAACTACAGAGGATTAAAGGGCAAAGAAATCCTCAACAGAAATATTTCCCAATTCCGGTAAATCTCCACTGTAACCCGTGATATTGACAACCAAATCATTTTGGCGCTGAAAACCCGCAACGTCATCATTAATAACCAAATAAGTGCCAGAAATTTTGCGGTTTGTTGCCCGGACTAAAGCCGCACTATTGATTCCCAACTCCTGGTTTCCATCTCGGGCTCCATTCGCATCCTCAAACACTCGATTGACAACCTGAGCCAAAGTTTGAGCCTTGTTATTGCCGGCACGGGTAAAACGGCTCGGAGCATCCATCTCGTCTCCCCCTTGGGTGAGCAGGTCGATTTTATCGGTGCCGATTTCCAGGTCAGCAATAGCATCAGGGCGGGCGACCCGGGATTGTCCGAACTGAAATATAAAGGTATCTGCACCACCATTTCCGGTCAGATTATCCTGACCTGTACCACCATTGAGGCTGTCATTACCCTCCAATCCGCTGATGGTATCGTTTCCTCCTTTCCCATCAATCAAATCCGGGCCGTCCGTTCCGATTAAGCTATCATTGGCACGAGTTCCTGTGAGAGTTTCTGACCCAGTATTTTCACTCGTTTCTAACTTCCACAGTTCCACCCCATGTGCTTTATCTCTTGCCGTATAATAAAGGCCAGAACTAGATGATTGCAGCTCTAATGAGGACATTTTCCCTAAATTTTGAACCCGTTCAGTTCCTCTGGGGGTTCCATCAGTTTTCCACAACTCGTAAACATCGGGAGTGGCATCCTTTCCATCATCCTTAACCGTCGTGAAATACAGTTCATCTTCATCAAACCAAGAGTAGAAACTATTGACCCCAGACTC
>NZ_JAYFER010000617.1:0-26753 GCF_055795065.1 Lyngbya sp. CCY1209 | reverse complement strand
CAGTTAAGGCGATAGCTGGTCAGCTACCTGAAGGGGAGGGCACGAAGCCCCCGTGCTTCAGCCGGGGGTGCTGACTCAACCGTATATTTGCCATTTAGGAACCCTGTCTATTATATATGCCGTATCTGCATCCGTCACTTCACGCAAAAAACCGGGAAGCCAGGGTATAAAATGTTACCGATACTTCCCAGCGCGCGATCGCGCTTTTTCCCAGTTGAACGCCCCTGCCCCGATCCCCGGATTCCCTACCCCATCGACGAAAATGGGTTGACCTTTCGCCGTTCGACGACTGATAAAAATCCCCACCCGTTTCACGGCGGGGAGGACGTCAAAAGGACTCAAAAATCGAATGTAAAGATATTTAACGTTTCCCCGCCGTCGAGGTTGGGGGGGCGGTGGGTTCAGCCGGAACATTTCCCCGCACCATTTCTTCGATCGCCCCCGCAGGATTCGGCAGGGCTGCCGTCAACACCTCCGCCCCCGTTTCCGTCACCAAAACATCATCCTCGATGCGAATTCCCCGCACGTCCGCAAACCGTTCCAACCGCTCCCAACTCACCGCATCCCGATAAATTTCCCGATTTTTGCGATCATTCAAAATCGCCGGAACCTGATAGAAACCCGGCTCGATCGTCACGGCCATCCCGGGCTGCAGCGGGCGATCTAAGCGCAGAAAACCCAAACCGAAGCGATCGCTCCGTTTCCGCCCCGGTGCGTACCCCGCCCGGTCGCCCAAATCCTCCATGTCGTGGACATCCAACCCCAACAGGTGGCCGACGCCGTGGGGGAAAAACAGGGCGTGGGCGTCCCGTTCCACCAAATCCGACGGGCGACCCCGCAAAATTCCCAGATCCACCAATCCTTCCGCCAAAACCGCCGCCGCCAATAGGTGAATCTCCCGATATTCCACCCCGGGCCGCACCTTTTCGATGCAGCGATCGTGGGCCGCCAAAACCAAATCGTAAATCTCCCGCTGGGTGGGGGAAAACGTCCCGGACACCGGCCAAGTGCGGGTCACGTCTCCGGCCCATCCCCCCGGCGTTTCGGCCCCCACGTCCGCCAGCAGCAGGTCTCCCGGTTGCAAGGGATGGTGATATTGTTCGTTGTGCAGGACTTCCCCGTGGACGGTGACGATGCTGTTGTAGGAACAGGTCATGTTGTGGGCGAGGATAGCCCCTTCCATCGCGCCCCGCACCTGACTTTCCCGGGCGGCGGTTCGGGTCGCCGCCATCCCCGCTTTGTGGGCTTCCACCGTCACCGCAGTCGCCTCCCGGAGTGCCGCGATCGCCCCCTCATCGTGGCTCAGACGCTCCGAAGCGATCGCCCCGACCAGTTCCCCATCCCAGCCCTCCGCGTCCGCCGGAGGGGCAACGGAGCGCCCCAGAATGCGTTCTTGTTCGGCGAGAGTTCCCAGATCCTGCACCCGCACCGTCGCCACGGACGCACCGTCCGCCCTCAACTCCGATTTCGGAAAGGCGGCGTCGGCCCCGATCGCGGCGGCAATGTCCTCCCGAGACGGCATTTCCCCGTGCCAGAGGGCGCTCCCCGGCAGTTCGTCGTCCAAAAATAGGGTCATCCGCCCCCCGTCCAATTGGATCACCGCATCAGCCAGGTTGAGTCCGGCGAAGTAGAGAAAATGGCTGCTGGCGCGGAAGGGGTAGGTGTTGGCGGGAAAATTCCGCGATCGCGCCCCGCCGGACCACAGCAGGACGGGAAAATCGATGAGTTGGGCGAGTTTTTGCCGGCGGCGGCGCAGGGTGTCGGCGAGGCGATCGGAAGGGTCGGGGAGTTGCATGGATAATGGATAATGGATAATTGACAATTGATAATTGACAATTGACGATTGGTAATTGTCAATTCTTCCCTACACCCTACACCCTACACCCTACACCCCACCGAGCACACCCCACACCCCGATACTGGGTCTGACCTCCATTGCAGGTGTAGACCTATACCCAAACTGCTGGGAACATCTTGCTACAATTAGGAACCCGCATCGCCACCCCTATGAATTCTATCTGAAGTGCGGTTTCGCGATCGTGGGAGTGATGCCGGACGCCAACGGACCCGGAAAACCCGATATCTTCATGGCGAAGTCCGTTCGGAACTCAGTCATCAACCGTCCTTCTTGAGTGAATTTATGGCACGAATCCGACCGACGAATACCAATTCCATTCAAGCCTGCGACTGGCCGATCGCCCAACTCCCGGGGATCGGCGACGAAAACCTGCAACTTCTCCGGGGGTGCGGCATCGAAACCACCCAGCAACTCCTCCAAAAAGGCCAAACCCACGCCCAAAAGATGATGTTGGCCAATCGGCTGCAAATCAACCTCCGCGACGTCAGCAAGTGGGTGGCGATGGCAGATTTGGCCCGCGTTCCCAGCGTCGGCTGCCAACACTGCGGACTGCTGTTGCACAGCGGCATCGGCTCGGTGACGCAACTGGCCCAAATGCCCGTCCACCGCCTCCACCAGCAAATCTTGCGCCTCCACGTCGCCACCCTGCACCGCCGCGATCTCTGCCCCTCCGTCGATCGCGTCCAAATCTGGATACAGCAGGCTCGGTGTTTGTAGGAGGCAGGGGGGCGGAGGGGCACAGGAGAATCTAAAATCTAAAATTCCCTACACCCCACACCCCACACCCCACACCCCTACTCCCTGGCTACGACGCCATTGAGGAAAATATCCGTCAGCCCTTCGGCCATTTCCTGCAAGTCGGCGGGGGAGGCGCCGGGTTCGATGATCGTGCGGTAGCTGAAGCCGGCGACGGCGAACATTCCCAAAAAGACTTGGGCAACGACCCGGGGGTTCATCCGGCGGTAGACGCCCCGATCCATCGCGGTTTCAAAGAAGGCCTCGGCCACGTCGCTCATTTTGGCGATAATTTCCGACTGGATGCGATCGCTCAATTCCGGGTGAAATTGGGCTTCGAGGAAGCAAACCCGCAGCAAGTCGGTGTTGCTGTGCAGGCTGACAATCCGCCGCCGCATCACCTGGGCGATCGCGTTGTAGTTCCCCATTTCACTGAGTTCGGTGAGCAAGTCCGTCAAAATCTCGACCCATCCTTCGGTCACGACGGCAATTAAGATGGCTTTTTTGGTGGGAAAGTAGCGAAAGACCGTCCCCTCGGCGACTCCCACCTCGGCGGCCAGATCGCGGATCGTCGTCCCGTCATATCCCCGCCGTGCGAAGAGTTTCGTGGCGGCCTGTCGGATGCGAGCGGATATTTCGGTTTCCACCTCTGGGGACTGGTTGAGCGTTGCCATAATTTTATTGAGTGAGGTTTGTGCGGTAAACAAGAAACTGAAGAGGGTTACGCATTGGACGGCTGGCACACCCCCTCACGTCCGTGCTTTATGTTGTTTTAGGGTATCATTTCCGGTCGGACAGTTGACGGGAATGAAAAAACTCTTCATGTCTTCTTCCGGAAGATTGATGAAAACATTAAGATTAATTAAGATTGAATGAGACGACTTGTCGTCCCAGCCAATTTCTGTGCAAATTTCACCCAGTTTCGGAGCCATCTGAACACATCTAAATTTATGAATCTACCTTGGTTCGCCACCTCACCCCGTCCCCAACCCCAATCTCGCCATCCCTGGCCGCGGAGAGTTTTGGCCGTCTTCCTGGCGATCGCGATCGGGACTTTTCTCTGGGGAGAGCCCGTCCGGGCCGATGAAACCCCCGTCCCCTCCACTTCCATCCAACCCTATCTCGATCGCGTCCGCGACGGCGTGACGGAATTTCGCCTCGACAACGGCATGAAATTCATCGTGTTGGAGCGGCAACAGGCCCCGGTGGTGTCATTTCTGATCTACGCGGATGTCGGGGGGGCCGACGAACCCGCCGGACAGACGGGAGTCGCCCACTATTTGGAACATTTAGCCTTCAAAGGTTCCAAGCGCATCGGCACAACGGACTACGAGGCCGAAAAACCCCTCCTCGACAAACTCGACCGCCTCTTCGACGACCTCCAAACCGCCCAAGCGCGGAGGGACTCGGAAAAAGTCGCCGCCCTGACGGCCGAATTTGAACGAGTCCAACTCGAAGCGTCGAAATACGTCAAACAAAACGAATTCGGCCGCATCGTCGAACAGGCCGGGGGCGTGGGCATGAACGCGGCGACCTCCGCCGACGCCACAATGTACTTCTACAGCCTCCCGGCCAACAAGCTGGAACTGTGGATGTCCCTGGAGTCGGAGCGCTTCTTGGAACCCGTCTTCCGAGAATTTTACAAAGAAAAACAGGTGATCCTGGAAGAACGGCGGCTGCGGACGGACAACTCCCCCGTCGGCCAGATGATCGAAGCCTTCGCCGACACCGCCTTCAAGGTGCACCCCTACAAGCGCCCGGTGATCGGCTATACCGAAGATATACAAAACTTGACGCGGCAGAACGTCCGGGATTTCTTTGAAACCTACTACGTCCCCAACAATTTGACCGCCGCCGTGGTGGGCGACGTCGATCCGAACCGCGTCCGGGAGCTGGCCCAAACCTACTTCGGCCGCTATCCCGCCGCACCCAAACCGCCGGAATTGGACGCGGTGGAACCGCCCCAGAAAGAAATCCGGGAAGTCACCAAATCTTTGCCCTCCCAACCCTGGTATCTGGAAGGGTATCACCGCCCCGCCATCGACCACCCCGATCATGTCGTGTACGACGCGATCGCCGGCATCCTCAGCAACGGCCGCACCTCCCGCCTCTACCGCTCCCTGGTGGAACAACAGCAGCTCGCCCTGGCCGCCCAGGGGATCAGCACCTATCCCGGGGACAAGTACGCCAATTTGATGCTATTTTACGCCCTGACCGCACCGGGCCACACGGTGGATGAAGTCGCCGGGGCCTTGAGAACAGAAATCGATCGCCTCAAAACCGAACCCGTCTCCGCCGAAGAGTTGGAGCGGGTCAAAACCCAAGCTCGCGCCAACCTGTTGCGATCGCTCGATTCCAGCATGGGCATGGCCTTCGCCCTCCTGGACTACGAAGTGAAAACCGGAACCTGGACGAATTTGTTCAAAACCCTCGAAGCGATCGAGGCCATCACCCCCGCCGACATCCAGCGGGTGGCTCGGAACACCTTCCGCCCGGAAAACCGCACCGTCGGCCGTCTCCTCTCCCGAGACGAGACCAATTAAAAAGTCAAAAGTATGACCGTTGGAGAAGAGAGAAGAGAGAAAAGAGAAAAGAGAAAAGAGACAGTTCCTCACTCCCGACTCCTCACTTCTAAAAAGTGACGGCTTTTGACCTGATTTTTGAGTGGACAAGACTTTCTTTTCCTGGTTTGCTTCCCCTCTGTGAAAACGACAATTAACTATGCAATTCAAGATCGGCGTGAGATTTAAGAAGTCAAAATTATTCCTCGCCTCCCTGGCGATGGTGACAATGCTGCTGACGGTGGTCTGGCACCTGCCCGCCACCGCCGGGACTCCCAAACACTACACGGAACTGGAATTTCCTCCCCTGCCGGAACTGCAACTGCCGGAGTACACCCGCTACCGACTCGACAACGGCATCACGGTTTTTCTGATGGAAGACCACGAACTGCCCCTGGTGAGCGGGACGGCCCTGTTTCGGACGGGTAGCCGCTTTGAACCGGCGGACAAGGTGGGATTGGCTGGCTTAACGGGAGAAGTGATGCGGACCGGTGGCACCCTCGACCACCCCCCCGAAGTGTTGAATCAAATTCTCGAACGCAAGGCGGCGGCGGTGGAAACCGGCATTGGGGAAACGATGGGTTCGGCCGGGTTCAACACCCTGAGCGAAGACCTCGATGCCGTGTTCGGCTTATTTGCCGAGGTGCTCCGGGAACCGGCCTTCGACCCGCGGCAGTTGGAACTGGCGAAAACCCAGGAGCGGGGCGGGATCGCCCGCCGCAACGACGACCCGGAAGCGATCGCGGGCCGGGAATTTCACAAGCTGATCTACGGCGACGAGAGCCCCTACGCCCGAACCGTGGAATATGAAACCCTCGATCGCATTTCCCGGGAGGATTTGGTCGCGTTTCACCGCCAGTATTTCCACCCCGGAAACATGATTTTGGGCGTGGTGGGGGATTTTGACTCCGAACGGATGCAAGTGCTCATCGCCGAGCAGTTCGGCGACTGGGAACCCTCACCCCAGGCCAAAATTCCCCCCCTGCCGGCCGTTTCCCAGGCCCAAGCGGGCGGCGTTTTCTTGATCGACCAACCCCAACTCACCCAGAGTTACGTCCAGATGGGGCATTTGGGCGGCACAGCCGACGATCCCGACTATCCCGAACTGACGGTCCTCAACGGGGTTTTGAACGGGTTCGGCGGCCGGCTGTTCAACGAAGTGCGATCGCGCCAGGGGTTGGCCTATTCCGTTTACGGGGTCTGGAGTCCCCGTTACGACTATCCCGGCTTATTTATTTCCGGGGGACAGACCCGCTCCGACGCCACGGTTCCCTTAATTCGGGCGATCGAATCGGAAATTGAGCGCATCCGCACCGAACCGATTTCGCCGGAAGAACTCGCCTACGCCAAGGAGTCCACTTTGAATTCCTTCGTGTTCAATTTTGCCGCCCCCGGCCAGACCCTTTCCCGGCTGATGCGGTACGAATATTACGGCTATCCGGAAGACTTCATTTTCGAGTACCGGCGCAATGTGGAAGCGACGACCGTCGCCGACGTGCAGCGGGTCGCCCAAAAGTATCTCCAACCCGAAAATCTGGTCACCCTCGTGGTGGGAAATCAGCGCGACATCCAACCGCCGCTCAATGCCCTCGACGACAATTTGCAAGTCCGGTCCATCGACATCAGCATCCCCAAAAGCTGAAGGGAATGATTGATTGAAAATGATGCGATCGCTCCTGAAATGGGGGGCGATCGCATTCATTTTTCATTTTTCATTTTCCCTAATTCTGACTGAGGGCTTCGGATAGATAATTGGCCGTCGCCTCCACCAGGGCGATCGCATTTTCGTAGACCATGCGGGTCGGCCCCAAAATGCCGACGCTGCCGATGGGGAGGGAATTCTGGCAGTAGGGCGCCGAGATCAACGTGCAACTGCGGATCGGTTCGAGGGGATTTTCGGACCCGATGCGGATGTTCACCTGTTGTTGGGATTCGGGGGCCGCGAAAATCAGGGGCCAGAGTTGCTCCTGTTCGTCTTCGAGGAGGTGCAGGATCGTCTGCACCTGGTCCAGTTGGGAAAATTCCGGCAGCCGCAGCACGTCCGAGACGCCGCTGACCTGAATGCGGGTATACTCGGGGGTTTGGTGGCGATCGCGCAAACTTTCGAGCAACTGCTTGATAAAGTTGCCGTAGGACTGAAACTCCCGGTCCACCTCCGTCCAGTCGAGGGCACAGAGTTCCCCGAGGGACCGCCCCTTCAATTCGTGGTTGAGAAAATTGGAGAGCAGTTGCAACTCCTGTTCGACCAAATTTCCGTCCTCCCCGCCGCCCGAACTTCCCGGGGGCATCCCCTCCACCGTCGGGGCAATTTCCATCAAAATCGACTGGGTTTGATAGGTGTGGGTGACGATGATGACCATGATTTTCCCCGCCCCCACCGGCACCAGTTGCAAGTGTTGGAGGCGTTCGGTTTGGGTTTGGGGCATGGTGATCAGGGAAATGTAGCCGCTGAGGGTGGATAGAATTTGGGCTGCACCTCGCAGCACAGCCTCCAAACTCCAACGCTCAAAATTCAGTTGTTCTCGCAAAAGTCGGGCCACCTCCTTGGCGAGGGTGTCGGAGGGGGTGATCAGGCGATCGACGTAAATCCGATACCCCGAATCCGAGGGCACCCGCCCGGCGGAGGTGTAGGGCTGGTAGAGCAGTCCGGCTTTTTCCAGTGCCCCCATATTGTTGCGGATCGTCGCCGGACTCACCTTGAGATTGTACTCTTCCATCAAGGATTTGGAGCCGACCGGTTCCGCCGTCGCGATATAGTGTCGGACGGTTGCCCAGAGGATGTGTTGTTGTCGCTCGGTTAGTTTCGCTTGCACGAACATTGCACTGGAATTTAATTCGGGTTGGCGGCCAGATTCGGGCACAAAACACTCGGATTCGCGAGTTCGAGGATCGAGTTCATCTTCATATCACCATAGCAGATGCCCGAAATTGTAACCGCATCTCCGTGGGGGGCAGGGGGGGCTCCAGGGGCTCCAGGGGCTCCAGGGGCTCCAGGGACTCCAGGGGCTCCAGGAGGCTCCAGGAGGCGGAGGTTGAATTGGGGGTGGGCAGGCACGGAGGCACTGCCCCTACAATCTAAAATTCCCCACACCCCACCGAGCACACCCCACACCCCACACCCCCTCGCTTCAGTGCTACAAATACCAAGGGGGCGAAACCTTCGAGCCAAAAATCGGGATTTCTCAATCCGACTTTCTAGCCTGAACGCTTCACCCCCAAAACGGACTCATTGCGAGATCCTGGGTTATTCTAGCCCGGGAACTTACCAACCTTTGTCAGCTTTATCGAGAATGTAGGCAGCAACATTTTTGAGATCGTCCGGTTTCAGCCGTCCTCTAAATGCGGGCATCGCTGCCTTGCCGTTGGTGGCTTGGGTGACGATCGCCTCTTCTGATAACATACCGTACTTTTCCAAGTCGGCTTTGCTCAGGGTTTTGGCGGGGTTGACCACGTTCTTTCCACCCATGTGGCAGGCGGCGCAGTTGGCGGCAAAGACCTGGGCTCCCTTCGCCACATCTCCATCAGCCCAAGCCGGACTCTGGATGGCGAAGGTGAACAGGGCGACGCCCAGTAAAATCACTGACAGTAGTTTTTTCAAAACGGTTCTCCTCTTCTTGAAAGTCAATCGAGCCGCACATCGATCGCGGTCTGACGGTCGTGGAGTGCGATCGCTCCACACAACCCGTGCACTCAGGTTCTGAGAGTTCTGCGATCGTGCGTTTCTCTATTGTTCCAGGTTTGGGTGATTTTGGGCAAGTTTTTGGCCCTGGAAATAGCCGGGGCCTAGGCGTAGACCTGCCGGTAGTAGGCTTGGTATTCTTCGGATAACAGGGGTTCCCACCAGGTTTTGTGGGTCAGATACCAGCCCAAAGTCTGCCGCAGCCCTTCTTCGACGGTGACGAGGGGGGCCCATCCCAACTGGGTTTTAATTTTGGTGGAGTCGATCGCGTAGCGGCGATCGTGGCCCGGGCGATCTTTGACGAAGGTGATCAGTTCCCTCGACGGCTTGACGGGCAGGTGCTGGGAGGCCAGCTCGTCCATAATCCGGCAGATCATCTGCACCAGGTCGATATTTTTGACTTCGTTGTTGCCACCGATGTTGTAGGTTTCCCCGGGAATGCCCCGGTGGATCACCGTGTCCAGGGCGCGGCAGTGGTCGAGGACGTAGAGCCAATCCCGCACGTTCTGCCCGTCCCCGTAGACGGGGAGGGGTTTGCCCAACAGGATGTTGATGGACATCAGGGGGATGAGTTTTTCCGGGTAGTGGTAGGGTCCGTAATTGTTGGAGCAGTTGGTGAGCAGGGTGGGCAGGCTGTAGGTGTGGTGGTAGGCCCGCACCAGGTGGTCACTGCCGGCTTTGGAGGCGGAGTAGGGGCTATTGGGGGCGTAGGGGGTGGTTTCGCTGAAGGCGGGGTCGTCGGGGCCGAGACTGCCGAACACTTCGTCGGTGGAGACGTGCACGAAGCGGTAGTCATCGGGTTTTTGCTGGTGTTCCCAATACTGTTTGAAGGCTTCCAACAGGGTGAAGGTTCCCACGACGTTGGTTTGAATGAAGGCGTCCGGGCCGATGATGGAGCGATCGACGTGGGACTCGGCGGCGAAGTGGGCGACGGTATCGATCGCCTCTTCTTGGAGTAATTGATCGATCAAAGTGCGATCGCAGATGTTCCCCTGAACGAAGCGAAATTGTTCCTGACCTTCCAACGCAGCCAGATTTTGCCGGTTTCCGGCGTAGGTGAGGGCATCCAAAACCACGATGCGATCGCTCGGATGGGCGTGACACCAGTGATGGACGAAGTTGGACCCGATGAACCCGGCGCCACCCGTGACGAGTAGTCGCCGGGGCGTCGCATCTTCGCTGCTGTCGTAACTGTATTGGACGGCCAAAGTCTTTTCCTCCCAAGTCTCTGAATGATTCTAAACAGCCCCAAGGACTCGCGCCAACCCCTGACTGAAATTCCAAAAAGTCGCACGACTTTCCCCATTGTATCTTTATCGAATTCACTTTCCCTCCCCGATCGCCCCGGCCGAGTGTCCCCGCCGCGGACAACTCGACGTATCATAGGAGTTTAATTCTTATGAATTGGTGTGAGGAGTTCCGCGCGTGAGTCAGCAACAGATCCTTGAGTCCGCCCAGGCGGGAGATGCGAATGCGATCGCCCTCTTGCTCAATCAGGCGCTCAAAGCCAGACAAGTTCGGGCCGATCTCCGGGTCGAAAATCATCATCTCTACATTACTCTAGAATCCGAAACCGTTCCAGACCGGGCTGCCTCGATGCGCCTCATTCACAAGGGGATGAGGCGCCTACAGCCGCAGTCGATCTCGGAAGTCACCGTCATGGGACGGCCCGACACCCAGGAGTCCGTCGCCTGGATTCAGACCCTGGTCTTGCAGTCCCCGCCCCCCGCCACGATTCCGGCGGAAGTCCCCACCGCCCAACCCCCAAAAACAGCCCCAAAACCGACTCGAAAACGCAAATCTAAAAAAACTGCCAAAAAAACCGCTTCGACCCCTTCACGCCCCCTCCAGCCCCCTCAAACGGCATCGAAACGGCCTGCGCCCCACCCCAAACCGAGGTGCAAACCCCTGGCCGTCGTGGGGGCGATCGGTATTGCGGTTCTGCCCATCTCCAGTTTTGCGATCGGTGCCGGGTGGGATCGCGTCTCCGCTTCCCTGGCGGCCCTCCCCCCCACCCTCTCGACGGCTTTTTCTCAACTCCCCGAACTGCCCGATTTCTCCTTTTCCCAATCCGCCCAAATGAATCCCTTCGCGGCGGAAGAGGTTCCCACCCGAGACACCGTCGAAACCCTGACCCGCCTCTCCGAATTGACCCTTTCTTCTTTGGAAAATCCCGTCGATCCGGACACGCGGATCTCGATCAAGGCGGTGGGAGATATCATCCCCGGCACCAATTACCCCTCCAATAAATTACACCCCCAAAAACAGGTTTTATTCCAGTCGGTGAAACCGGCACTTCAGGGGGCTGATATCGTCTTCGGAAATTTTGAAAGTACCCTCACCAACTACCCCAACAGCGCCAAAAGTGTCGGCCGGGGTTTGGTCTTCGCCTTCCGCACCCCCCCGGAATACACTGCGCTGTTGAAAGAGGCCGGATTTGACGTTCTCAGCGTCGCCAACAACCACTCCTTCGACTTCTTTGAAACCGGCTTTGAAGATACGATCGCCAATATCGAAAAAGCCGGCATGAAAGCGGTGGGCAAAAAGGATCAGATCGTCTACCACGAAGTCAAGGGAGTCCAGACGGCTTTTGTCGGCTTCAGCTATTTCGACGTCCACAACAACATGAACGACCTGGAAGCCTCGCAAGCCCTGATCGCGGCCGCGGCGGAAAATGCCGATATCGTCGTCGTCTCCGTCCACGCCGGCGCGGAGGGGACGGCGGCTTTAAATATTGACAATAAAACGGAATATTTCTACGGGGAAAATCGGGGCAACAAGGTGTTATTTGCGCGATCGATGATCGACGCGGGGGCCGATTTGGTACTCGGACACGGCCCCCACGTTCCCCGGGCTTTGGAGTTGTACGACGGCAAACTCATCGCCTATTCTCTGGGGAATTTTATGGGATACCGCACCCTCTCCACCCGGGCACAGTTGGGCTATTCTCTGGTGCTGGAAGCCCAACTCGACCCCGTGGGCAATTTTGTGGAGGGGAAAATCATTCCGGTACACCTCAACAACCAAGGTATTCCCTACCTGGATCATTCGTTTCGCAGCGTCGGCTTGATTCGCAATTTGACGAAAAATAATTTCCCCGAAACCGACCTGGAAATCGACGGAGAAGGCAAGATTTTGATTTCCGAACCCGAGTCCTGAAGGGGACGGGAGTGGGGAGTCGGGAGTGGGGAGTCGGGAACTGTTCCAATTTGAATTCGGGTGTTATACTAAAAAACAATCTGTGGATTGTTCCCCTATCAATTGTTACTCATGTCCTCTTCTGAAACGTTAGTTGTCCAGCCCATTTATATCGCCATCATTGCTTCCACGCTGTTTGCCATTATTTTCGGCTTGATTTTCAAAGATATGTTGGAATATCAGGTCGCCGTTTGGAAGGAAGATTTAAACCAAACGAAAATCACTTACAAAACCCCCAATCTCACCGTCGCCTATCTCGCCATGTCGCTGTGCGTTTGGGTGTCGGTTTCGACGAGTCTGGCGGTCTTTTTTGAAGTCAACTGGTTTTCGGCGATCGCGGGTGCCGCCGTCGTCATTCCCACCGCTTTATTGATTTGGTTCCAGTTGGGTTCGATGTTCAGCCTCTGGGAAAATAAGGGGGATGAGGCGATCGATCTGGACCGGTTTTTTGCGGGCGATCGCGAACGGATCGAAGCCGCGAAATCGGGTCAAAAAGATTGAGTCAACAACCCCACCCCGGCCCTCCCCTTGGCGAGGGGAGGGGACAGAATGGGGGCGATCGCCGTGATGATAAAATAAAAAAAGAAATTTCGATTGTACGGGTCAAAACCGATGGGACGACAGGCTAAACTGAAACGCCAGCGCCGGCAGCAACGGCAGAATCCCCCGGCGGATTCTTCAACTTCCCGAGATCAAGATGCCGATCCGACTCACTTTGTCGAACGACTCGAAAAGGAAGGCTACCGGATCAAATCCGGCCCTCGCTGTCCCGAGATTCCAGAAGACGATGAAAAACCCCAACTTTAGCGATCGATGGACGAGTTAAAAGCGATTATTTTCGACGTGGACGGCACCCTCGCCGAGACGGAACGGGACGGCCACCGGGTGGCGTTCAACCGGGCCTTTTCTGATGTCGGTCTGGACTGGAATTGGTCGAATTCTTTGTACGGCGAATTGTTGGCGGTTTCGGGGGGAAAAGAACGCCTCCGCTATTATTTAGAACGCGATCGCCCGGATTTCGACCCCCCCGGTTCCTTGGACGATTGGATCGTCGCGGTTCACAAACGGAAAAACCACTATTATCAGGAACTTTTGGCCGCCGGCGCGATTCCCCCCCGTCCGGGGGTGAAGCGGTTGATCCAAGAGGCCCGCGATCGCGGCATCCGCCTGGCGATCGCCACCACCAGCGCCCTCCCCAACGCGATGGCCGTTTTGGAACAAATCCTCGATCCGAGTTGGTTTGAAGTCGTCGCCGCCGGAGATGTCGTCCCCGAGAAAAAACCCGCCCCGGATATTTACCATTACGCCCTCGAACAGTTGCAACTGACGGCCCGGGATTGCGTGGCGATCGAAGACTCCTGTCAAGGTTTGGCGGCGGCCCGGGCGGCGGGGTTGAAACCGATCATCACCGTCAACGACTACACCCGAAACCAGGATTTTGCGGGGGCTTTACTGGTCTTAAATCACCTGGGAGAACCCGATCGCCCCTTCGAGGTGAGATGGGGTGCCGCGGACGGCGCGACCTATCTCGATGTGGATTTGTTACGTCGCCTTCACCGGGCATCCGTCGGATGAGATAATAGATAACAATTAATTGAACTGGCAATCCCGTCGCTCCGGTTGACTCATTAACGATTCGACCTGTCAGATCTACCCATCGACCCCAATCTCTATTTGTTCCTGAATTTCCACTGTTTGCTCGGAGGGGTCGCCGCCGCGATCGCTGTTCAAAAAGGCCGTCGTCTCGGAGTTGGGTTGATTTTGGGGCTCATCGGAGGAACTGCGACCCTTGTCGCATCGCTGTGGCTCAAGCGGACGAAACTCGGTGGAAATTGAATTCGCAGGCGATCGCCTCGCCGACATGAAATTGAGTCCGCCGCGATCGGGATACCGGGCGGAAGGTGCATCTCAAACCCGCTCCCCGACAACTCGATCGGTACGTTCATGGGGTAATCAAACGATGCTGAAACACTTGCGAACCCTTTTTTCTTGGAAAGGAGGAAGCCTGCGACAACGAATTCTCCGAGGTTATTTTATCCCCTTAATTTTGTTTTTGATCGTAGCGTTTCTGGTCTATTTTATGGGAGTGCAACCCGTCCGATACCAGATCCAAAATGTTGATCGCATTTACGGCGAAATCGAACAGGTCGATAACCTGGCATTCAGCATCGTTGCCATGCAGCGGGCCGCCCGGGAATACATCCTGGGGCGAAATCTGATCGCCCTGAATGAATATGAAGAATGGGACACGCTATTTTATGAGAAATCCGAGGAGTTGCGGGGTCTCATTCAACAGGCGGATCAGCGAGAAAGTTTGGAGCGGATCATCACCCTCGGCGATCGCGTGAACGAGTTCGACCGCCGCCTGATTTCCTATGTAGAATTGGGGAAACTGGAAAAAGTCTTCGAGGTGTTGGGGCGGTCGGAAGGTCAGGCGATCGCCCGGCAGTTGGAAGAATTGGTGAACGATTTTGATCGGATCAAACGGGTGCAGCTAACGGAGCAGCAGAATCGGCAAATTCGACTGTTGGGATGGCTGACAATTTTGGTGTTCGGAAGTACAGCGATCTGCGGTTTGGCGGTGCTGACCCTCGGTTTCGGAATTGCCAATACCATCGATCGCGAAACCGCCCAAATTGCCGCTTTTTCCTCAGAAATTGCGACGGCTTTGGAGGAACAAGAACGCAACCTTTCTTTGCAGGCGAGTTCCATCAATCAAACCACCACGACCGTTGACGAGTTAAATGCGACGGTACGGAACTCCACGGAACAGGCGAAAGCGGCCGCGGCGGAAGCTCGCCGGGCGCTGTCTCTGGCGGAAAAGGGGAGCGAAGCGGTTCAGCAGACATTGGACCGCATGGAATTGTTGCGCCAAAAAGTCGAGGCGATCGCAGATCGCAGCCTGCAATTGAGCGAAAAATCCCTGCAAATCAACCGCATGGCCCACATGGTCAGCACCCTGGCTTACCAGACCAATTTACTGGCTTTAAATGCCTCCGTGGAGGCGGTGCGGGCGGGGGAACAGGGGCGGGGATTCGGGGTGGTGGCGGTGGAAATTCGCAAGCTGGCCGACCGCAGCAAGCAGTCCGCCGCCGACATCAATACCCTCGTCGTCGATATCCAAGACGCCATTCAAACCACCGTCAGCGCCACGGAAGAAGGCAAAGAAACGGTGGTCGAAAGTGTCGGCAGCGCCGAAAATATGTCGGCTGCATTTGCCGGAGTGTCGGAAGCCTTTCACCAAGTTTATATCAACAATCAAACCATTTCTCAAACAGCCGATCAACAATTATTCGCCCTGAAACAGGTGGGCGAATCGATGAACGACCTCAACCAGGCGGCCCGCCAAAACTCCGAAAGTATCGCCGTCCTGAGAGTCAATACCCAAAGGCTCAACGAGTCTTTATTGAAGTTACGGTGAGTCAACCATGAACCGACCGAACGGATCGATCCTTCCGATTTCAAAGACCAGCAAAATCTGTCCGAATTGCGGGCGATCGCATCTCTCTAATTCCGGAAATATCAATTTATCGACCGATTTATCCGCCGCGGTGCGATCGGCTTCCGGCCGGGTTAAACGCCGTCAATTTTTGACCGGTGCCGCCGCTTCTACTGCGGTAATTTTGAGCAATTGCAGCCGGTCGCCCGACCCGGAGTCCGGGGAAAATTTGTCCCCAAAAAGGTTAGAAAAAACCCGTTTAAAAATTGCCTTTTTGCCGATCACCTGCGCCACGCCGATTTTAATGTCTCAATCTTTGGGACTGTATAAAAAATATGGTTTGGATGTGGAATTGGTGCGGATGAATAGCTGGAACCAAGTGCAAGAAAGTGCGATCGCGGGCAATTTGGATGCCTATCATATGCTGTCCCCGATGCCGATCGCCATCAGTTTAGGCTTGCAAAGCCGCCCCTTTCCGATCAAACTGGCTTGCATCGAAAACATTAACGGAAACGCCATTACCGTGGCGAACAAACACCGAGACAAGGTAAAAGGCCCCGAAGATTTCAAAGGATTTCGCATCGCCATTCCCTTTATTTATTCGATGCACAATTTGCTGCTGCGGTACTATCTCGCCGCCGGAAAAGTCCACCCCGATCGCGACGTGGAATTGGTCATTCTTCCCCCCCCCGACATGGTGAATAAATTGGGGACGGGCGAAATCGATGCCATGATCGTCGCCGAACCCTTCAACCAGTTGGCGGTCGCCCGGGGGGTGGGATTCATTCATTTATTAACCCGAGAACTTTGGCCGGGCCATCCCTGCTGTTCCTTCACCGCCTCCCAGGATTGGATCGATCGCAACCCCAACACCTTTCGCGCCCTCAACCAAGCCATTATCGAAGGGTCGAGTTATGCCAGACTCGCTCAAAATCGGGGGGAGGTGGCGCGGCGACTTTCGGCGTCCGAATATCTCAATGTCCGAGATGATATCCTCCGAGATGTCATGACCGGACAATTTGTCGATGGTACGGGTCAAACTCGCGACGTTCCCGACCGCATCGATTTCGACCCCTACCCCTGGAAAAGTTTTTCCTACTGGATGACCTCCCAATTTGAACGGTGGGGATATCTCCCCCTCGGACAAACCGACCACGAGGCGATCGCCGACGACATTTTTCTGACCGGACTCGCCCGCCAAATGGCGAAACAGTTAGGACGGCAACCCCCGACGATCACCCTCCGATACGAAAACTTAAAATTCGACCGATTCGACCCCAGCGAACCGGAAAATTATGCCCCACAACAGATCAAAAAATACGGGTTTTAATATCAAATCCGGTTTGTATAGCAGTGCGCGCTTGTGTGTTAACTTGCTCGAGGCAGCCGCGAAAACTCCCAAACCTCGATTTTCATGGGGTTTGAGTTCTCAAGGGTTCCCTAATACCGACTCCCTTTTTCTAACCCGAAATCACCCGCGATCGCCTCTTGGACTCGACGGGGGCGACATCAGTTTCGGCCAGGGGAATCGTAAAGTGGAACTGGGAACCCCGATCCTTTCCGGCGGAGTCCGCCCAAATTTTGCCGCCCCACCCGGTCACGATTTGTTTGCCGATCGCCAATCCCAAACCCGTGCCCCCCACCGTGCGACGCAGGGACCCCTCTTCCTGATAAAAGCGATCGAACACGGCCTCCAGGCGGTTGGGTTCGATGCCCCGCCCCGTGTCCGCCACCGTCACCTCCAACATCCGATCGCCGTTTTGTTGGGCGCGGATCGTCACCCGGCCCTCGGAACTCGTGAACTTGCAGGCGTTGTCCAACAGTTTGGTCAGCAATTCCACCAACCATTCCCCGTCCGCCCGCACCAGGGGCAAATCGGCGCTCATTTCCCTCTCGATGGTGGGGAGGCTCTCGGCGTGGCGGGTGCGGATGCCGCTGATCGCCAGATCGATACATTCTTCGAGCTGCAGGGATTCCGGATTCCAGTCCACGCGGCCGCTTTCGAGGTGTGAGAGGGTCAAAAAGTCCTGCACCAACTTCCGCAGGCGTTCCGCATCCCCCTGGGCCGTCTCCAACATCACCTGTCGCATCTCCACCGGCATATCCGGTTCCTGGCTGAGGGACTCCAGGCAAACTTGGATCGTTGAGAGCGGCGTGCGGAGTTCGTGGCCCGTGATCGCGATCAGGTTGCTGCGGGTGCGTTCGAGGGCTTCGAGTTGTTGGTTAAGATCTTCGAGGTTCGCGTAGGTTTCCGCCTGGATGAGGGCGGCGGCCAGTTGGGTGGCGATCGCGTCCACCAGGGACAGCTCGTCCTCCTGCCAGATCCGGTCGCTCGACGCGCACTGATGCAATTCCACCATTCCCAACAATTGACCTTGGTACAAAATGGGAACCATCAACCATCCGCCGATTTCCCATAGACGAGTCAGGTTTTCGAGGGTTTTCCGACCCTCCGCCGAGAGGTCGTCCACGTCTGCGACTTCCCGCATATAGATATGTTGCTGTTGCCGCAACACTTTCTGAAATAATGGGTTGTCCTGAAGCGGCCAGGTTTCCCCCCGCAACGATCGGGCCGGGGAGACTTCCGGGGTCTCCGAACAGGGTTCCAGGTACTCGTGTTGGACGACGACCGTTCGATCCGTGGATTTGCAGCGGTAAATCAAGCACCGCTGCGCTTTCATGGCTTCCCCCAATTGCCGGGTGGCGATCTGGAGTACCTCGTGGGGGTCGAGGGACTGGCGGATGGCGGCGGTGATGGAATTGACGAGCCGCTCTTTCCACTCTTGAATCGCCAGGGAACGGTAAACTCGCAGCAATTTGTGCTGGCCCGCCTGCAGGTATGTCACCAGGCGGTGGGCGAAGGGATCGTTGACGGATGAACAGTCCGCCGGAACGGATTGGGTTTGAGTTCGGGGAGATTTGCGGGTGGTTTTTCGTTTCTTTTCGATCGCTTGGGGTATGCTGTAGCTTTGGTACGCTTCCCGGATTTTGGTTTCGAGTTCCGGCCTGTAGTGCTCGATCCGTTCCAGGAGCAACCGGGCGACCTGGCCGCAAATGAGGCGATCGGAAGTCCAGATTCCCTCGAAGGGGCGGGCCTGATCCATCGGCACTTGGCTTGACATCTCGGAATTTTCGGCCAAATCCTGCCGTTCGATGCAAACCAAACAGGTCGAATATTGTCGCCCCAAAACCACCAAATTCCACTCTTGGCTCAACGGGTCTTTGCCGTCAAACGCGACGGTTTCGTAGTCCATCGAGGCGTTCTTGAACTCGGTTTCCGGCGTGGCCATCACGTAAACCTGGGGGGTCAACCCCGCAATCCGCCGGTAACGGTGAGCTTCCTGGCGGTAAAAGCGTTCCCGTTGGAAGGTGGCGATCACCAGGGGAAAATCCGACCCGGCCAGCACTTGATCTTCCATCGCATGAGAAAGCGCTGTCAAGGAAGATTTGAAGTAAATCTGGGGTCGGAGGTGGGGCAGTGCCTGCACCAATTCTCTTAGAACTGAGATAGAAATACTCATCTGATGGTTTCTTGTTCCCTCTGTGAGCCTCAGACAAACAGCGCCTTTCAGGGGGTCTGACCTTTTGGTGGGGCCGCGGGTCGATCAACCTGAATTTGAGTCTTGATAGATGTTGGGGTCGGCTGAACTGGCGTTACTTATAGCAGTTTATCAGTTCCGCCCGACAATGCGTCCGGTCGATATCGGCCGCGACTGCCTTCAATTCAAATGGTTTTGCCCCGCAGATCTTCTTCCCAGGGGATGGTGTAGAAGCGATCGCCGTAATGGTCGCAGGGGTAAATCGGGGGGATGTGGACCGATTCGGACCGCGATAGAACCAGCCAGTAACCGCTTTCGGTGATGTAGCCGATTTCTACGATGTAGTCGCGATCGCTCATCGGGATCGGGATGTGCCATTCCCGCGCCAGTTCGTCGCACTCGTACTGTTTCATACTGTGGGGACGCTGTTGATCCATGTCGATCCAGGTGACATCGTACACCCGCAGAGCCAGTTGTTTGCCCCCCTTTTTCCGCAGGGGTTCCCGATGTTCGTTGCCGATATCCCAGTAGGCGTAGGCCCAATTGGGATCGCGGGGCATGAACACGATACAGTTGCGATTGTAGCCCTCGGGCAGTTCCGGCAGTCCGCGATCAACATCGATGCCGAGGGTTTCCCCATCGTCTTCCTGGCCGACGTTGAATTTTTTGGATTCGACATCTAATTGGCCGCGATCGTCCCCCGCACCGACAACCCACGCCTGACCCCCCGTGAGGGTCGTTTGCTTCGATATTTCCGCCAGTTCCGGCTCTATTTCTTCCGAAACCGTCTCAGAAGCACCGATCGCATCCTCCGGCTCTATTTCTTCCGAAACCGTCTCAGAAGTGGCGATCGCATCCTCCGGCTGCAATTTTTTCGGGGGTTCCGGTTCAGGTTTTGGCTTTTCCATATCCGTTTCTGCCGTGACGGGGAAAGATTCTAATTTTTGGGTTTCCGGTTCGGGTTCTGGCTTTTGCATATCTGTTTGTGCAATATCTGGAGAAGGTTCCGTCGTCGTTGACGTGACATTCGCACCGGTGATCGATGAATTTTTGGCGATCGCAATTTCCGGCCGGTCGATCTTTTCCACTTCCGACATCGGCGGGAGCTCGGCGGATACTCGTTCTTTTTCTGCTATCTCTGAAACAGTCAGTGTTTCTGGATCTTGAATAGAGGTATCGTCCGAATCTTGAATAAAAGTATCATCCGAATCTTGGATATCAGTAATATCAGTTTTTTCCGATTCCGAAGTTTCGATCGCCGCCTGATGGGTTTCCGGAGATGGCGATGGCGGGATCTTCTCGGCGGGGGGGTTGGCGGATCGGACTCGAAGCGGTTCCGGTTCAGGTTCGCAGACCCAATTTTCCGGTTCCTCAACTTGGGAAGATTCCGGCAAATCCTGTTTTTCAGCCATTGTCGATTTGGGGGTGCCATCGTCGCGCTGCACCCACCAGAGGAGAACCCCCAGCAAGGCAGCGGCGGGCAATATCGTCAGCAGCCACACCGGAATTGGGGGGGGCATCACCCCGGAATCGGACGGAGTGGATTCGATGGATTTTCCCTGAAACGTTTCGAGGCGGGAATCGGCAACGGAAAACCCGGTGGCGAAGCCTTCGGGAACCGATGCGGTGGGTGCGATCGCATCAACCGACAGCCTGCGGTTCTGCGGGGATTGCAAATTCCAATTCGGCCACAGCACGGAAGTCGGAACGGAGGCATCCCCCCCTTCGCCCCCCCTGACAACGAGTTTCCCGTTTCCCGAGCGTCCGGACTCTTTCATCGAAGCCGTCGCGGTTCTCCCACGGGTGGGGTGCGATTCGGGGTTCGAGTTAGAAGCCCATCGAGACGTCGCCAACGACTTGGGGGCAACGGCAAGGGCAAACAACAACGCCAGGGTGGCAATTGACGTTTTTCTTTTGTGTAACATAAGTGACAGACCGACGATCCCTAGATTCGGGTGAGCATCACAAACAGATCCTCGTCAAATTTTATCGCAACCCCGGCTCGGACCCCATTTTGATCCGAATTTGAGGGCGATCGCGCCACCCGTCTCCAAACGCCGATGGGCTGAGTATCCAACCGTTTCGGATACCCAACCCACTTAGAAAATATTGAAAATCCGGCGATCGTCGCCGTGTTAATTGTCGTCCCGGGCTTCTTCGGCGGAACCGGGGGAAGACTGGTAAAGATTGTCCAACTGAGTCCGAGCATCTTGGACGGATAAGGATCGCATCACCATCAGTGGCTCTTTGACCACATTTCCCGACTCGTCGAGCAATTCGGGGTGGATGTCGCGGGCATTTCTCGCGGCCGTCCGGCCGAACCCGCCCCCCTGGTGCGAATTGTACCGCTGAGATTCCATGCCGACGGTCAAGAGGCTGCGAATTAAATTGCGGACTGCCAGGAATGCGAGGATTGTAAAAGCCAAAATATAAATCAGATGTAACATAAGTTTCTCCTTGATGCTCACTCAGTCGGTTGAAACAAGATTTTGTTAAAAACAGATCGATGCGGGTCAGTCGCTCTACCCCGATATTTTTTCTGGATTGGGAGTCCGGGGAAAGAAATCAATTGTCAATTGTCAATTGTCAATTGTCAATTGTCAAGGCCCGCACCCCAATTCATACCACAACTCTAACGTGAATTAAGGAATCGAAAGATACCGTTGACGGCAGCTCTGCGGCCGGGACTGCGGGGCAACCTGCCATAGAGAAGGACGGGCTTCCTCCTCCTCCAATGGGCGATCAGTTCGGATTTCCGTTTTCGATGCGGGGGGAGGATTCCAGGCGAAAGCGGGTGGCGATCTGCCAGCATTCGGTCAGGAGTTGGTGCCAGGGCATCAGCACCTTCATTTCAATGCCGACCTGCCCCCCCGTGGCGTGAAACAGCGTTTTAGCCGTGTTGACTTCTTGCTGGGCCTGTTTGATGCGTTCGAGGACATCCGACTGTTGCTGGTCGTTCAAAAAGGGGATGTTCTCAGTTTCGAGGAGCTGCCGCGATCGCTCGAACCAATATTGGAAGTCTTCGAGCATCGGCTGCAGGATCGCCCTGAGCAACTCCGGCTCCGGCAAGTTGGGATTCAGCATGGGTAGAGATTGACCTTGACTAACCTCATTGACTTATCTTAACACTCTTTACAATTTGTAACATTTTTCTTAAGAAAACTTTCAGGATGGGGTGTGGGGTAGAGTTCGGGGGGATGGAAAATGGCGATCGGGGAATCCTCCCAGATTTAGTTAAAATATAGGCTGACAAGGGAATGGGGAAGGCAGCACAACTGCGCGACTCGGCCCGAGGGCTTCGAGTCCCGGCTCACTCGAAATCCCCCCCAGCCAGCACACGACACCCAACCACAATCGAGGATCGATGGCTATCGAAGACTCCAAAATGGCTCCAGAGCAGCCCGAAAAAATCCATTTGCCGAAAACCAGCGAATCCGAACAGCTCAAGCGAATTCGCCACACCACCTCCCACGTCATGGCGATGGCGGTGCAGAAATTATTTCCCAAGGCCCAGGTGACGATCGGACCGTGGATTGAAAACGGCTTCTACTACGATTTTGACACCCCGGAGCCGTTCACGGAGCAAGATCTCAAAGCCATCAAAAAAGAGATGGTCAAAATCCTGAAGCGGAAACTGCCCCTTGAGCGGGAAGAGGTGAGCCGGGAAGAAGCGAAACGCCGCATCGAAGCCCTCGGGGAACCCTACAAGCTGGAAATTCTCGCCGACCTTAAAGAGCCGATCACCCTGTACCATTTGGGGGACGAGTGGTGGGATCTGTGCGCCGGCCCCCACGTCGAGAGTACCGCAGAAATCAACCCGAAGGCGATCGACCTGGAAACCGTGGCGGGTGCCTACTGGCGGGGAGACGAAAATAAAGCCCAGCTACAGCGCATCTACGGCACGGCTTGGGAAACCCCCGAACAACTGCAAGAGTACAAGCGGCGCAAGGAAGAGGCCCTGCGGCGGGATCACCGCCGTCTGGGGAAAGAGTTGGGATTATTTATCTTTTCCGACGAAGTGGGGCCGGGACTGCCCCTGTGGACGCCCAAGGGCGCGGTGCTGCGGACGACGTTGGAAGACTTTTTGAAGCGGGAACAGGTGCGGCGGGGCTATCAACCCGTGGTGACTCCCCACGTCGGGCGGGTGGAGCTGTTCAAGACCTCCGGCCACTGGCAAAAATATCGGGAAGATCTGTTTCCGATGATGGGAGAGTCGGAGGATGAGGGGTTCGTGCTCAAGGCCATGAACTGCCCGTTCCACATCCAGATTTACAAATCCAGTTTGCGTTCTTATCGCGAATTGCCGGTGCGTCTGGCGGAGTTCGGCACGGTGTACCGCTACGAACAGTCCGGGGAATTGGGGGGGTTGACCCGGGTGCGGGGCTTCACCCAGGACGACGCCCACCTGTTCGTCACCCCGGAACAGTTGGACGACGAGTTTTTGAAGGTGGTGGACCTCATCCAGTCGGTTCTGAAGAAGCTGAAATTGGATCAGTCCTTCAAGGCGCGGCTGAGTTTCCGCGACCCGGACTCGGATAAATATATCGGCTCCGAGGAGGCTTGGCAGAAGGCGGAAACGGCGATCCGGCGGGCGGTGGAAACCCTGGGAATGAATTATTTCGAGGGCATCGGAGAGGCGGCGTTTTACGGCCCGAAGTTGGATTTTATCGTCCAGGATGCGTTGGAACGGGAGTGGCAGTTGGGGACGGTTCAGGTGGACTACAATTTGCCGGAACGGTTTGATTTGGAATATGTCGCCGAGGATGGCAGCCGCCAGCGTCCGGTGATGATCCACCGGGCGCCCTTCGGGTCCCTGGAGCGGTTGGTGGGGATTCTCATCGAGCAGTATGCGGGGGATTTCCCGCTGTGGCTGGCGCCGGTGCAGGTGCGGTTGTTGCCGGTGAGCGACGAGTTTTTGCCCTTCGTGAGGGAGGTGGCGGAGAGGATGCGATCGCTCGACATTCGGGCCGAAGCCGATGTCAGCCACGATCGCCTCGGGAAGATGATCCGCAACGCGGAGAAGGCGAAAATTCCGGTGATGGCCGTCGTCGGCGCCAAGGAGGTGGAGTCGGAGAGCCTCAGCGTCCGCACCCGGGCCGGGGGAGAATTGGGCAGTTTGAGCATCGAGGAGACGCTGAAACGGCTGCAGGAGGCGATCGCGAACTTCGCCGACTTTTGATCGGTCAAACCGATAATGAATGCCGATCTCGGGGAAAAAATCTGATATTATCTGAGTTCGTATTGCATTGATTTGCGATCCGTGCTATGAACCGAATACCCGAGATCATTTGCACCACCGATATTTGTGGGGGGGACTGCGATCGCGGTGGTTTCGCGTCTACGGTCGTGGATGGGAACCCGTCGCGTCCTGTCCTCCGATGTTTTCTGATCGACTTTTGGTTCGCCGTCGGGCCAACGGTCAAGCCTTCGGGAGTCGCGATCGCGTATAATAAAGCCAGATCGATAAAATTAAGACCCTTTATTTTATGAATACTGTCAAACAAGAGATCGAACTTCTGTTAAAAAATTTGCCAGAAGATTGCAGTCTCGAAGATGTCCAATATCACCTTTATGTGATCGAAAAGTACCGTCAGGGTATTGCAGTTGCCGACAGCGAACGCAAGCTAACACAAGAGGAAGCGGAAGGTTTAGTAAGTAAATGGGTTATCAAGTAGTTTGGTCACCGACAGCCATTGATGATATCGATGCGATCGCGGCTTATATCGCGCGAGACTCAGTGTCCTACGCGGCGGCGGTGGTGCAGAGAATCATCGAGGCGACCCGAGATCTGAGCAAATGTCCCCTATCCGGCGGCATCGTTCAGGAGTTCGGTGATGAAACGATCCGAGAACAATTTGCTTACACCTATCGCATCATCTATCGCGTCCGAGATGAAACGGTGACAGTCGCCGCCGTCGTCCACGGCAAGCGGCTGTTGAAACTGGAGTTAAACCCCAACTAAACGAGTCAGATTTCCCCCCCCCGCACGGCCTCCCGTCGGGGGGGGAAGAGAGGGAGTCGGGAGTCGGGAGTCGGGAGTCGGGAAGGGAATTAATTATTAATTATTAATTGTTAATTTTTGATTGTTAATTGTTAATTATTTCCCGGCTGGGTGGCTTGTCTGATGCCCCCCCTCTAGTTCAAAATGATTCAGAAGATCATCGCAGCAGGAGAGATACAGTGAGTCAAGAATTTGATTATGATTTGGTGATTATCGGCGCGGGTGTGGGGGGACACGGAGCGGCGATCCACGCGGTGAGTTGCGGGTTGAAGACCGCAATTGTAGAAGCCGCCGAAATGGGTGGAACCTGCGTCAACCGGGGCTGTATTCCCTCCAAAGCCCTGCTGGCGGCTTCGGGGCGGGTGCGGGAACTGCGAGACGCGCAGCATTTGCAGTCTTTGGGAATTCAGTTGGGGGCGGTGAATTTCGATCGCCAAACCATCGCCGACCACGCCGAGAATATCGTCGCCAAACTGCGGGGCGACCTCACCAACAGCCTTAAACGGCTGAAAGTCGATACAATTCGGGGTTGGGGAAAGGTTTTAGCCCCCCAAAAAGTGGCGATCGCGACGGAAGAAGGGGAAAAAATTGTCACAGCTAAGGATATCATTTTGGCGCCGGGTTCGGTGCCCTTCGTCCCCCCCGGCATCGAGATCGACCACAAAACCGTCTTTACCAGCGACGACGCCCTGAAATTGGAGTGGCTGCCGCAGTGGATCGCCATTGTCGGCAGTGGTTACATCGGCTTGGAATTTGCCGATATTTACACGGCTTTGGGCTGCGAAATCACGATGATCGAAGCCCTGCCTAAATTGATGCCCACCTTCGACCCGGATATCGCGAAATTGGCCGAACGGGTGCTGCTAAAATCTCGACATATCGAAACCTTCGCCGGTAAATTGGCGATGAAGGTGACGCCGGGTGCTCCGGTGATTATCGAACTGGCGGACGCCAAAACCAAGGAGGTGGAACAGGTTTTGGAGGTGGATGCCTGCCTGGTGGCGACGGGCCGGATTCCTTTCAGCAAGAATTTGGGACTGGAAAATGTCGGGGTGGAAACCAATCGGGGCTATATTCCCGTCGATGGCCATCTGGGCGTTTTGTCGGGTACGGAGGCGGTGCCGCACCTGTGGGCGATCGGGGACGTGACGGGTAAAATGATGTTGGCCCACGCCGCATCCGCCCAGGGGGTGGCCGTGGTGGAAACCATTTGCGGGCGCGATCGCACCGTGGACTATCTCAGCATCCCCGCCGCCGCCTTCACCCACCCGGAAATCAGCTACGTCGGCATGACGGAGCCCGCCGCCAAGGAGTTGGGCGCCTCGGAAGGGTTCGAGGTGGCTGCGGTGAAAACCTATTTTAAGGGCAATTCCAAGGCGATCGCGGACGGACACACGGACGGCCTGGCCAAGATTATTTTCCGCAAGGATACCGGGGAAATTCTCGGGGTGCATATCTTCGGCCCCCATGCCTCCGACTTGATCCAGGAAGCCGCCAATGCGATCGCTTTCCGCCAGTCGGTGCACACCCTCGCCTTCTCCGTCCACACCCACCCGACATTATCGGAAGTTCTGGATGAGGCGTACAAACGGGCTGCTGGTACCCATTAGGGATCATTGATCATTGATACAGCAGTTTTCGATGCTATGAGGTACATTTTGATCCCCCATTATCCCCCTTCGATCCCCCCCCCGCCCCCATCCCCCCCAACCCCCCTTTGTAAGGGGGGAGATAAGGGGGGAG